>JASEFT010000010.1:23825-28930 GCA_030018475.1 Candidatus Thermoplasmatota archaeon | reverse complement strand
TCTAATTACTGAACGGTAAAAGAAACAATATTTTAGTAAACCTTCGGAAGTACTGTTTATATGAAAAAATATTAGAATAGCTAAATCAATAACCGTTTTTATGTTAGAATTGCTAAATAACGAGCTGAGTTTGAATCTGCTGGAAAATCTATGCTCTGGTATAGGAGTGGGCGTAAATATAAGCAAATTAGCCTGGAGCCCCGGTATAGCATTCTCAGTTATAGAATCAAAAATCGCTGAAAAAACCAAATTTATCATTAAGGAGTTTTTAGAGAAAAAAATTCCGCCACGAAGTATTGGTGTAAAATTTGCTCAAGAACAAATTGATAAAGTGGTAAAGGGGAGAGAATAATGGCATATGAAGGTATAGTTATAGCAATGTTCGTTGCAGTTTTGTCAGTTACATTAAGCGCTCTCGGATCATTTGTAGGTATGGGGATGGCAAGGCAAGCATATGAAAGAGCAGTGGCTGGAAGCGAAAGGCAGAAAAAATTTGGTAAAGTACTGATTTTACAACTTCTACCCTGCACACAGAGTATCTATGGATTTTTAGCAATGTTATTGATAATGTTCAAAGTAGGGCTACCTACTACCCTTAAGGATGTGAGCCCAACAGCTGGCTTGGCAATACTCTTTGCCTGTCTGCCCATAATGATATGCAACGTTCCCTCTTCAATTTGGCAGGGCAAACTTGTTGCTCCGTGTGGCGAGTTTCTCGTAAAGAGACCTGAAAAATCTGGTAAAATCATAATATTCCCACTGATTGTAGAAATCTATCCTGTGTTAAGTTTGCTCGCTACAATATTACTCCTTAAAGGAATACCGGTCTAAGGTGAGGTAAAAAATGGAAATAATTGGATTAGCAATAGCAATAATTGGTGCTGCATTAGGAGCTACTCTGAGTGGAGCCGCATCCGCGATAGGTTGCGGACTTGTAGGGCAAGCATGCACTGGCGTTACTTCTGAAGATCCTGAAAAATTCGGTGCATTGCTAATTCTGCAGGTACTACCTGGCACGCAGGGTATCTATGGATTCCTTGCAATGTTCTGGGTAATGATGAAAGTAGGATTGCTGGCCACGCCTATAGAACTGACGTTACATCAAGGGTTTGCGCTTTTAGGCGCTTGTATACCGATGATGATAGGAAACCCGATTTCTGCTGTATGGCAAGGTAAGGTGGCGACTAACGGTGTAGCACTTATAGCTAAAAGACCTGAAGAACTGGGTAAGGCAATGATATTTGCAGTTATTGTAGAAACTTACGCCGTGCTAAGTCTGCTTGTAACAATACTCCTAGTGAATGGCATACCTGTAGGGTAAGTGTAGAGTGTGATATATGAGGTGCAGATCATCTGAAAGAAGAAATGCCGAGATGAATACGATGCAAGGATATGTGTATGTTTATAGCGGTAAAGGTTACGGCAGAACGTTAGTAGCTATCGGTCATGGGCTAAGATGCGCAGGTAGCGGATTGAAAGTCTATATGATTAGATTTGTAGATGGCAATATTTACAGCGAGTTGAATGCTGTAATAAACATACCTAACTTTGAAATTGCGCGATTCGGTAGAGAGAATTTTAGAGGTAAGGAAACTCTTCAAGAAATAGATTTTAAGTTAGCAAGACAGGGCTTAGAGCATGCTAAAGAGACAATTTCCAGTGGAAAATACGATGTGGTTATTCTTGACGAAATAACTACTGCTATAGATTTTAAACTCATTGCTCTAGAAGAAATTCTAAAACTTATCAATAGCAGGGAGAGTACTGAACTAGTATTAACGGGCAGATTTTCGGTTCCACAAATTGTAAAAATTGCTGATTTTGCAGTTGAACTTATAGATATGAAACATCCATGCGACAGAGAGCTACTTGCCAAGGTGGGTATTGATTATCATCGGTATATGAAAAATTTGGGTTATTCTGATGATGAGATTGTTAGTATTGAGGAACAAGAGAGGGATGTGAAATGAAAAAATGTAAACTTTGTGGGCGCCGCTTCGCACCGGAATTACAATTAGATTATATCAAACATAAGCTTCCTGCTCACATGCTCACAATAATATTCTTGAAATTTGTGTTAACTGTAGACGGACAACTCAAAGAAAAAGAGAATTGAAAAAGGAGTGAGTAAGATGGTTGCAGAAAAATTAAAAAAAGACATAGAGGCGTTATTGCTGGAGAAAAGAGTTTTTCCTCCTCCTAAGGAGTTAGTAGAGCAGAGCAATGTAAAAAAATGGATGGAGCGACATAACATAAAAAGTTACGAAGAGCTTTTAGAAAAAGCTAAAGATTTAGAATGGTTCTGGGGTGAAGTTTCTAAAGAAGTAGTTACGTGGGCTGCACCCTACAAGAAAGTCTTAGAATGGCAGAGGCCTTGGGTGAAATGGTTTGTAGGCGCTAAATATAATATTGTTCTGGATGCACTAGATAGGCATGTAAAAGGCTGGCGCAAAAACAAACTTGCGTATATTTACGAAGGCGAGCCGGGCGATACGAGAAAACTAACTTACAACGAACTTTATATTGAAGTGAACAAACTTGCTAATACCTTGAAATCATTAGGCGTGAAAAGAGGCGACCGCGTTGCTATCTACTTACCTATGATACCGGAGTTGCCAATAGCGATGCTTGCATGCGCTAAAATAGGTGCCGTCCATACAGTTGTATTTTCAGGGTTTAGCGCAATCGCGCTGAGGGAGAGAATAAACGATGCGGAGGCAAAAGTGCTGATTACATGCGACGGGTTCTATAGGCGCGGCAAAATAATTCCTCTGAAAAGCATGGCTGACGATGCATTAAGAGAGGCTCCTACGATAGAGAATGTGATTGTATACAAACGTGTGGCCGCTGGCAGCGAATTGATACCTTGGAACGAAAAGCGCGATCATTGGTGGCATGAAATTACAGGGAGGGAAAAAATAACCTGCGATACTGAGATTTTAGATGCGAACGATACTTTATATATTCTTTACACCTCAGGCACCACAGGCAGGCCTAAAGGAGTTATTCACGCACACGGCGGCTATGCAGTAGGTACAGCTCTAACACTCAAATGGGTCTTTGACTTGAAAGATGACGATATATGGTGGTGTGCTGCAGATATAGGCTGGGTAACAGGTCATTCTTATATTGTATACGCGCCTTTGATTCTAGGAGCTACTTCCGTAATATACGAAGGCGCTCCTGACTATCCTGGTCCTGATAGATGGTGGGCTATCATAGAAAGATATAGAGTAACTGTTTTTTACACTTCGCCCACGAGTATAAGACTTTTTATGCGCTATGGCGAAGGTTGGGTAAAGAAGCACGACTTGGGTTCTTTAAGGCTTCTGGGCACTGTTGGCGAGCCTATTAATCCAGAAGCTTGGATGTGGTATTATAAGAATATTGGTAAAGAGAAATGTCCTATTATGGATACCTGGTGGCAGACAGAAACAGGTTCTTTCTGCGTTTCTCCATTACCTATTACGCCGCTCAGACCAGGCTATGCTACTAAGCCATTACCCGGAATCACTGCAGATGTACGTGATGAGGAAGGCAAAACCGTAAGGGGTGCAGGCGGCAATTTAGTGCTACTATCGCCTTGGCCTGCAATGTTTAGAGGACTTTATAAAGACCCTGAAAGATATAAAGAGATATATTGGAGCAAATATCAGGATGGCTACTTAACAGGTGATATTGCAAGAATAGATGCAGATGGCTATTTCTGGATACCTGGCAGAGGTGACGACGTACTTAAAGTTGCAGGCCATAGAATAGGTCAATCTGAGATAGAATCCGCTTTAGTAAGTCATGAGAAAGTATCTGAAGCAGCAGTTATAGGCAAGCCGCATGAACTAAAAGGCGAGAGTATAGTTGCATTTGTAGTTTTGAAAAAGGGCGTAGAGCCAAATGACTTACTGAGAGACGAGCTTAGAGACCATGTAGTGAAAGAATTAGGTAAAATAGCGAGACCTGATGAAGTGTGGTTTGTTAATGACGTGCCTAAAACAAGGAGTGGCAAGATAATGAGGCGTGTAATTAGAGATAAGGTGATAGGTAATCCTCTTGGCGATATTTCTACACTTGCTAATCCCGAGGCTGTAGAAGAGCTGGGGCGAGCAAGATAAAGAGGTGAGAGAAAAATTGACTGAAAAAGAATTAGCAAAGCCAGTAGCGCTCGGACTCGGCGGCTTTGCATTGACCATGGGAATTATAGGAACACTTAGATTATCCAAGGGCATAGCCATGATTTTTATAACATTAACTATACTATTCTTCTTATTGGTGGTTGGTGAATTCAATCAATCTGTAAAAATTATCGCTGGCTATGAAGGAATCTTCTGCGCGCTCTGTGCTTGGTATTGTTCAGCAGCTGTTTTATTAGAACGCTGTTATGGGCGCGAGGTTCTACCGTTAGGTAAGGTGAAGAAATAACGGAAAAGGACGATTGCCACATGAAAATAGGAGTTTACGTTTGCGAATGCGGTGTGAATATTGCCTCTACAGTTAATGTAGAAAAAGTCATAGAATACGCTAAAACTTTACCCCTGGTAGTAACCGCCAGATATTACAAATACATGTGTTCAGAGCCAGGCCAGGCACTAATAAAAAAAGACATTAGCGAATTAGGTTTGGATAGAGTAATAGTAGCGTCATGCTCTCCGACTATGCACGAGCCTACTTTCAGAGAGGTATGTAAAGAAGCAGGTCTTAATCCGTACTGTTTTGAAATGGTTAATATTCGCGAGCAGTGTTCTTGGGTGCATGAAGACATAGTTAATGCAACTGAGAAGGCAACGGCGCTTATAGCAGGCACTGTAAAGCGGGCTGCACTGACAGAGCCTTTAAAAGAGCAAGAAGTGAATGTAACGCAAACAGCGCTAGTAATTGGCGGCGGTATTGCAGGTATGCAAACTTCTTTAGAAATAGCGAATGCTGGTTTTAAAGTTTATTTGGTAGAGAAAGAGCCGAGTATTGGCGGCAGAATGGCACAGCTGGATAAAACTTTCCCTACCTTAGACTGCTCTTCTTGTATTCTAACTCCAAAAATGGCAGAAGTTGGAAGGCACAAAAATATAGAGCTTCTAACTTACTCGGAAATTGCAGATGTAAAAGGGTATGTG
>JASEFT010000010.1:21479-22841 GCA_030018475.1 Candidatus Thermoplasmatota archaeon | reverse complement strand
TTGGAGGCAGAAGAAGAGGGCGTGAGGATAAATTATCTAGTAGCGCCAACAAAAATCATTGGTAAAGATGGAAAAGTTGTAGGGCTGGAATGTATTAGAATGGAGCTTGGCGAGCCTGACGAAACAGGGCGAAGAAAGCCTGTACCAATCAAAGGGAGCGAGTTCATTATAGATGCAGATATGATAATACCTGCTATCGGACAGGAAACAGAAATAAACTTTTTGAAAGCCAATAATTTTGAGCTCACAAAAAAAGGCACTTTATCAGTAGATTCAAATACACTTGCTACAAATTTAAAAGGTATTTTTGCAGGCGGAGACCTTGTAAGAGGCCCTTCTACGGTCGTTGAAGCAATTGCAGATGGCTACCAAGCAGCTGTTTCTATCGACAAATACCTGAAGGGCGAAAGTTTAGAATTAAAGAGAGAAGAGAAGCATGTGGTTGGGATAGAAGAAGTTGATATTAAAGCAGTTCCGAAAAAGGCAAGAGTAAAGCAGTTGCAACTACCAGCTCAGGAAAGAATAAAAAATTTTGCAGAAGTAAACTTAGGTTTTACAGAGCAGCAAGCAATCGAAGAATCAAAAAGATGTCTTAATTGCGCTGGTTGCAGCGAATGCAAAGAATGCGAAAAAGCGTGCGAGCCTAAAGCTATTATTTACGACCAGAAAGAAGAAACTCTAGAACTCGAAGTAGGTGCAATTGTAGTAGCTACCGGATTCGATATTTTCGATGCATCTTTAAAACCAGAATACGGCTACGGCAAATATCAAGAAGTTATTACCGGCTTGGAATTTGAACGTCTCAGTTCCGCAAGCGGTCCTACAGGCGGTGAAATTATTATCAATGGTAAAAAACCCAAAAAAGCAATTTTCATACAATGTGTAGGCTCAAGAGATAAACAAGTGGGCAACGAGTACTGCTCTAGAGTATGCTGCATGTATACTGCAAAACAAGCTCATTTAATCAAAGAGAAAATACCCGATTGCGAAGTCATTGTTTGCTATACAGATGTAAGAGCTTTTGGTAAAGGATTTGAAGAGTTCTATGATAGAGTAAAAAACGAAGGTGTTATTTATAGGCGCGGCAGTGTTGGCGAGGTCTACAAAAAAGCAGGCAAAGTTATTGTAAGAGGTGAAGACACACTCACAGGAGAGGTCTACGAAGAGGAAACTGATTTAGTTGTATTAGCTACAGGCTTGGTACAGAGAAAGGATTCAAAAGAGTTAGGTACCTTACTCAGAACTGCATATGGTACAGATGGGTTCTTTCTTGAAGCGCATCCTAAGTTAAGACCTGTAGATTCAAGAGTCAGCGGAATTTTCCTTGCAGGTTGTTGCCAAGCGCCAAAAGATATTCCTGAC
>JASEFT010000010.1:20411-21454 GCA_030018475.1 Candidatus Thermoplasmatota archaeon | reverse complement strand
CAGCAGAGGCTCTAGGCATAATTTCTAACAAAAAATTATTTCGTTCTCCAGCTGTAGCTGTTGTAGATGAAATAATTTGTAGAGGATGCGGTAAGTGCATAGAAATATGCGAGTACAAAGCTTTGGAGTTAAAAGAAACTCCAGAGAAACGGCTTGTAGCGCAAGTTAATCCCGCCGTATGCGAAGGGTGCGGAGCATGCTCTGCAGCTTGCTGTAACGGCGCTATTACAGTCAAACATTTTGCAAATAACCAGATAATCGCAACTATAGAAGGTATAATGTGGAGCAGCTAATGGTATTCGAGCCTAAAATTATAGCTTTCTGCTGCAATTGGTGCGCCTATGCAGGCGCTGACCTAGCAGGCACAAGTAGAATAAAATATCCTCCAAACGTATATATTGTAAGAGTAATGTGTTCAGGTAGGATAGAGCCTGCTCACATTCTCAGAGCTTTGGAATTAGGTGCAGATGGCGTGTTAGTAGCAGGCTGCCATCCAGGCGATTGCCATTACATATCAGGGAATGAAAAAGCAGAAGAAAAGGTGAAAGCAGTTAAAAAGATAACAGAGCTAGCAGGCTTAAAATCAGAACGTGTAAGAATGGAATGGATATCAGCATCGGAAGGTAAAAAATTCGCATCTGTAGTCCAAAATTTTGTAGACTACTTAAAAACTTTAGGACCTAACCCTATTAAGTTGGAGAAGTATTATGAAAGTAAAATTATAGACATAGAAACGTTAATTAAAAACACCAAAGCCTACTACTGCTTGGAATGCGGTAAATGCACTTCTGCATGCCAGATAACAAAATATTATCCAGGCTTTTCGCCAAGAATGATAATTGAAAAAGCACTGGAAGAACTCGATAAAGAAATCTACAGTGATAAGTATCTATGGCAGTGTACAACATGTAATTTATGTGGCGTGAAATGCCCCTCGGAAGTGCAGTATGTAGAGTTTATCAAAGGCGCGCGTACAAAAGCTCGTAAACTCGGTGAAAGCGGTAGATGCTCCAAAGCAGGTGCTATGCTCTCGTTAATGAGAA
>JASEFT010000010.1:19372-20397 GCA_030018475.1 Candidatus Thermoplasmatota archaeon | reverse complement strand
GGAATCAAGCCCAACAGAAGTACTTGGCTGGAAAATTTAAAAACATCCCAAAAAGGCGAGTATTTGTATTTTGCAGGTTGCCTACCATATTACGAAGAGCTGTATAAAGATATCGGGTTTAAGGGTAAGGAAATAGTTAAAAGCACGGTTGGAGTTCTTAACTATCTAGGAATAACTCCTGCCGTTATGAGTGAAGAGCGGTGCTGCGGGCACGATTTATTATGGCAAGGTGAAACGGAGGAGTTCGAACAACTTGCAAAGCTTAATCTTGAAGCGGTTAAAAAAACAAATGCGCACACAGTTATTTTTTCGTGTCCTGAATGCTATAGAACTTTTAAGAAAGACTACCCAGAGTACGTGGGGGAGCTTAATTTTGAAGTTCTACATTTATCAGAGTTCATTTCTGCACTTATTAGGAAAGGGCAACTAAAAATCGAAAAAGATGATAGGAGAGTAACTTACCAAGATCCCTGCAGGCTGGGTAGACATCTCGGCATATATGATGCACCTAGAAATATTCTTACAACCATCTTTGACGATAAATTTGTAGAAATGGAACGAAACAAAGCAGATAGTTCTTGCTGCGGGGTTAGCGCGTGGCTGAATTGCGACAGTAATAGCAAGCAAATTCAGTTAGAAAGAATTGCAGAAGCAAGAGCTACAGGTGCCGATACTCTAATTACTGCGTGCCCTAAATGCCAGATTCATTTTAGATGCGCTATGTATGAAAGTGAAACCCTTGAAAAAATTAGAAAGATAGAGAAAATTGATGTATGCGATCTTGCTCAGGTCGTATTTGATAGAATGAGGTCAAAATTATGGCTAGAACGAAACCTGTACTGGTAATCGGTGGCGGTATCGCTGGGATACAAGCTTCTCTGGATCTAGCTGAAAAAGGTATGAAAGTTTGGCTTGTAGAGCGCTCTCCGAGCATTGGCGGTAGAATGTCTCAGTTAGACAAAACTTTTCCAACTAATGATTGCTCTATTTGCATACTATCTCCGAAAATGGCTGAGTGCTATCTG
>JASEFT010000010.1:4750-18656 GCA_030018475.1 Candidatus Thermoplasmatota archaeon | reverse complement strand
GGGTGTAGAAATAAAAACAAACACAAAAATAGAAAGTATCACTAGTCTAAAAGGTTACGATGCAGTATTTGTGGCTATCGGTGCGCATAAGAGCAGAAAGTTAAAAATTCCTGGCGAAGAACTGCAAGGAGTTCTTCACGGCATTATTTTCCTAAGAGATTTAAATCTAAATAAGAAAGTCAAGGTCGGTAGTAAAGTTGTAGTAATCGGTGGCGGCAACGTTGCAATTGATTCAGCTCGCTCTGCACTAAGGTTAGGGGCTAAAGAAGTTTTTATATTGTATAGGCGGTCAAGAGCAGAGATGCCTGCAAACGAGTGGGAGATTTTGGAGGCAGAAGAAGAGGGCGTGAGGATAAATTATCTAGTAGCGCCAACAAAAATCATTGGTAAAGATGGAAAAGTTGTAGGGCTGGAATGTATTAGAATGGAACTTGGCGAGCCTGACGAAACAGGGCGAAGAAAGCCTGTACCAATCAAAGGGAGCGAGTTCATTATAGATGCAGATATGATAATACCTGCTATCGGACAGGAAACAGAAATAAACTTTTTGAAAGCCAACAATTTTGAGCTCACAAAAAAAGGCACTTTATCAGTAGATTCAAATACACTTGCTACAAATTTAAAAGGTATTTTTGCAGGCGGAGACCTTGTAAGAGGCCCTTCTACGGTCGTTGAAGCAATTGCAGATGGCTACCAAGCAGCTGTTTCTATCGACAAATACCTGAAAGGCGAAAGTTTAGAATTAAAGAGAGAAGAGAAGCATGTGGTTGGGATAGAAGAAGTTGATATTAAAGCAGTTCCGAAAAAGGCAAGAGTAAAGCAGTTGCAACTACCAGCTCAGGAAAGAATAAAAAATTTTGCAGAAGTAAACTTAGGTTTTACAGAGCAGCAAGCAATCGAAGAATCAAAAAGATGTCTTAATTGCGCTGGTTGCAGCGAATGCAAAGAATGCGAAAAAGCGTGCGAGCCTAAAGCTATTATTTACGAGCAGAAAGAAGAAATTCTAGAACTCGAAGTAGGTGCAATTATAGTAGCTACTGGATTCGAGCCTTATCTACCTTATGAGCTAACTGAATACGGCTATGGCAGATACCCAGATGTGCTAACCGCACTAGAATATGAAAGAATACTTTCAGCTTCAGGTCCTACAGAAGGAAAGATTATAAAAAGAAGTAACAAGAAAAAACCGAAAACAATAGCTTTTATTCAGTGTGTAGGCTCACGCGATATGCAACATGACCATCCGTATTGCTGTGCAGTCTGCTGTATGCATGCAACTAAAGAAGCGATGATAACTAAAGAGCATGAAAAGGATATCGATTGTTGGGTGTTCTATACAGATTTGCGTGCGCTGTCCAAAGGTTTTCAAGAATACGTGGATAGAGCAAAAAACGAATATGGAATAAAATATATAAGAGCCAAACCTGGAAGGATTACAGGAAATGGTGGTAGCGCACTTCGTGTGTGGTATGAAGATACAGTTACTTCAGAATTAAGAACATTAAACGCAGAACTTGTAGTGCTCGCTACCACATTGCTACCTAGAGAGGATGTGAGAGAAATAGCGTCAATCTTAGGTGTAGAATTGAATGAATATGGATTCTTCAGAATACCAAATCCTCTAGATGCACCAGTAGATACAACTAGAGAAGGTATTTTCGTAGCTGGGTACTGTGAAGCGCCTAAGGACATACCTGAAAGTGTAGCGCAAGGGAGTGCAGCAGCAGCAAGAGCTGCAGAAATAATTATGAGGAGATAAATGAACGAGCAAAGAATAGGAGTATTTGTTTGCCACTGCGGTAAGAATATAGGCGGCTTTATTGATGTGCCAGGTGTTGTAGATTATGCCAAAACACTACCCAATGTAGTTCATGCTGAACACAATCTTTACACGTGCTCAGAAGATGGTAGAAAGGCGATAAAGAAGGCTATTGAAGAGCAAGATCTTAACCGAGTAATAGTAGCATCTTGTACTCCAAGAACTCATGAAAAATTATTTAGGAGCACTTGTAAAGAGGCGGGCTTGAATCCTTATCTGTTCGAGTTTGTTAATATTAGAGAGCACTGTTCGTGGGTTCATATGAATGAGCCAGAAAGAGCAATTGCTAAAGCTAAGGATTTGATCAGAGCTGGAGTTGCTAAAGCCAGATTTCTAGAGTCTCTAGAGGAACTAAAAATAGACGTGGAGTCTAAAGCGCTTGTTATCGGTGCTGGTGTGGCAGGTCTAACTGCGAGTCTCACTCTTGCGAACTATGGGATTGAAACCTATCTCGTTGAAAAGGAAAAAGAACTTGGTGGGATGGTAAGACAACTTAATAAGTTGTATTTTACAAACCAAGCCCCATTAGATTTTTTAAAACCGCTGATAGAGAAGGTTGTCAAACATAAGAAAATCAAGGTGCTTACAAAATCGAATATAGAAGATGTTGAAGGATATATTGGCAATTATATTGTAACTATATCTGACCATAAAAGAAAACTAAAACTAAAAGTAGGCACAATAATAGTTGCAATAGGTGCAATAGAATACGAGCCTACTGATTTATATGGATATGGCAAAAACGAAAACGTAATTACGCAGCTTCAGCTTGAAAAATTATTAAGAGCTGGAAAACTTACAGATGTAAATAATATAATTATTATTCAGTGCGTAGGCGCTAGAGGACAAGTTTTTAGTTACTGCTCCAGAATATGCTGTATAAATGCTATAAAAAATGCAATATTAATCAAAGAAACTCTGCCTAAAACAAAAATCTCAGTACTACATAATGGAATTCAAATTTACGGCACAGAATTTGAGGAGCTCTATAGAAAGAGCAGGGAGTTAGGCGTAAGATTTAAAAAATATTCTTCAGAGCGTTTGCCAGAAGTTGTTCTTGAAAACGGAAAAACAAAAGTTAAATTCTATCACGAACTGCTGAACAGAACTTTTGAGTATGATACTGATTTGGTAGTGCTCTCTACACCACTAATTCAAAATCCTGACGCAGAGAAGCTATCTAAATTTTTAAAAGTGCCGCTTGGGCAAGATGGGTTTTTCGCTGAAGCGCATGTCAAACTCCGCCCGTTAGAGTTCGCAACTGATGGCATATATCTTTGCGGTACTGCTCATAGCCCCAAAGACGTAAAAGAGAGTACAGTTCAAGCATTAGGCGCTGCATCTAGGGCAAGTGTGCCATTAATCAATGGCTATGTACTCACAGAGCCTACAAACGCAGTTGTTAATAAAGACAGATGTAGCGCTTGCGGGATTTGCATAGCTCTTTGTTCTTATAACGCAATAGAGCGCGATGAAGAAAGAAGAGCTAAAGTTATAGAGGCAGTATGTAAAGGCTGCGGCGCTTGTAGTAGTGCTTGTCCATCAGGCGCTATTAAAATGAACCACTTCACAGATAAACAGATTTATGCGCAAGTGAGCGCTTTATTGTAACTAACCGAACTATATTATTCAGTATCAAGAGTATCCGAATATCTTCTCGTATTTTTTTTGTGAGGTAGCCACTCTATTATTATAGAAATAATAATTACTTTGTTTTCCTGCAACGGAATAAAGCAATCTCCATGCTTTTGGCATATTGTATTTCCATAAATTGTCTATGCTGTATTTCTCAATGTATTCCTTTGGTATTAGAGCGGATTTGAAGCGGATTTGGTACGGATTTGAAGTGGATTTGTGAGTTTCTCACACTTACGATGCCTGCCCTATCTTAAAATGATCTTTTAACGCTTCCAGAACCAGATCCTCAATATCTCTGCCTGAAAGGAGCTTTTTCAATCTAAGATAATCTACCACATACTCAGGCAGCCTGATAGAAGTTTTCTTCTTAACATCCCATGAGCCTTTGATTTCTATCTTCACGCTCACGGAATATTACTATTGTCTTACTGAGATATAAGCAGTGCTATTTCTGGCTGAAAAAGTGCTACGCTCTTCTGCCGCTGTCAACAGGCCCTGTGCCTATCACTCTACTTTATCAGCGTGGCGAGTGGGCATCCGAAGGACTCCCGAGCCGATGCTCACGTGGCGCAGTGTGAACCTTTGGTTGTGCAGGTCGGCTTAGATGAGGCACTCTTTCGCTGTTCACATATATTAAATTTAAAAAGTTACAGAGCGCTTACTCCTAAAAAAAACGACTCGGGATAGCCTGAAAGTCTCAATATAGGCCTGAGTATTTTACTGCCGTGCTTCCATCTATAATAAAAATAGTATCCAAATAGTGCTCCTAGCATTATTTTCCATTTGTCTTTTGGCGCCCACAAATCGATATTTCTGCGCCAGCAGGTAGCAATAAAATCCCAATGTATCGATTTCAAATCTTTTAGCTCAGCCTGTCTTGCCTCGTTGAGCAAGCATTCTTCTTCTGAAGTAAAAAGTAAAGGAACATAAAACAGTTTTAAGTGCTTCATTTTATCCAACAATTCCATTGTTGCAAGCGTATCCTCCTCTCTCTCGTCAGGCAGTCCTGCAAGCAGAGTAGCAAGCGGATAAATATCATTATCATTAAGTATTCCAAGCCCTTGAGTTACAATTTCATGCCAGTCTTTAGGTTCGTAAGGCAAAGCTTTGCCTCGCATATATTTTTCTAATAATCTTATGCTGCCAGTCTCAATTCCTATCTCGGGACATGATACCTTTTTACCGTTATTCTGCCATCTTGTTTTCTCAACCAGCATAGGGGCTATTTCTTCAATCATTTTAGGGTCGTAAACTACCGGCGGCAAAGATGAATGCGCTATCTGAATGTATTCTACATTAGGAATCTCATAGATAGTTTTTATCAGCTCTACAATCGCTTCTCTGTTTGGCACGAATCTTGGCTTGCATTTGTATATGAAAATATCGTCAGTTTGCAAGGTAATCATTTTAGCACCTGCTTTAGCGTTGAGTTCAGCCTCTTTCTTAATTTTATCTAGAGGGAAAGTATGGCGCGAACGCATTGTGGGAGAGCAAAACTGGCAGCCTTTGCCGCAACCGCGTGTTATTTCCACAACACCGAAAAGTGCAGGCTCTTTCATTACAGGTATTTGTTCGAGCCTCGGTCTCTCTGGCTCCACAACTTTAGGATTGTGCTCGTCATTAACTGCTCTCCTAAAAATTTCAGTGACTATGCTCTCACTTTCGCCTATAACAAGAGTAGTTATTCCATAAAAATCCTGCAATCCTGCTCTCTTTATCTGCCATGCCCCTGAGCCGCCAACAATTATTTTTGCATTGGCATTTTTTATAGCTGGATTTGTGATTAAATCTTTAAATTCCATTGCTGAAATAGGCTCTTTACCGAAAGCTACTAAAGATGTATAAGTTCTGCTCACAAAACCTATCCCGACAGGGTCCATTGTAGAAATACCAATTACTCTCGTATTTTTACCAATGAATCTTTTTAAGTTATACTGAGTACAAGTAACAACATTTTCGTCGCCAAACTCTTCTTTAAGCAAAACTTCTACTTTTCTTAGCCCGTAAGGCGCAAATTTAGCGCTGCCATCTTCGTTACTTTCTGTTAGAGGATACCAATACTTTCTTAAAATTTTTTTAGGAATTAATCCTGATGGAAAGCCCCCTGTAAATGCAATGAAAGGATTTAACTTAAAATCGCTAAAATCGATATCCGAAGCTGTAAGCACTATCAATGTGCCGTTGTTTTCGTCTTTCTGCTCTTTCATTTTCAAGCCGCAACTTTTAGCGGGCTCTTACCTTCCTCCATAAGCTTGATATAATGTTCTAACTTCCTTTCTGCATATCTTCTAACCATCTGCACAACCTTTAATTTTATTGTATTTATCCGCCGCATTTTAAAATGCTCCTCAATCAGTGCAGAAAGCCAGTAGAAGTTATGCCGCCAGCATGCCGCAAATAATTTCCAATGCTCTGAAGTCATGTCTTTTGCTGTGAAAAATCTCTCGCCCACTAAATTGCCTATGGGTACAAAGAAGAGCGGTACAACAAGTGATTTGTATCCTCTTAAATCTTGAACGAGTTCTCTTGTCTTTATCACATCGTCTTCAGTTTCTTTAGGCAAGCCCATAACCAAAGTAGCGCAAGGCACCCAATTATTATCTTTAAGTATTTGAAAGGCCTGTTCTACAATATTAGGCCATTCTTTTACATCGAAAGGTTTTGCTTTGCCAGCTAAATGCTCGTTCGCTAAATTTGGTGAGCCTGTCTCAATACCAGTCTGTCCTGAGTACCAGGGCAATGCGCTTGAGCCTATTCCTAGAAGGTTTGAAAGCTCTTCAATTAAATTTGGTTTTGCAACTACCGCTGCTAAACTAAAATGACTTATTCCTATATCTGAAGTTATTTTTTTAACTTCACTAAACAATCTCAAAACTTCTTCTTCATTGGGTACAACTCCTTTTGCTTTGTATCTTAGAACATCTTCAGCATGCAGAATCGTTCCTCTTTTCTTGTGCGCTTTTACATTTATTTTTACCTCTTCTAAAATCTTTTCAATTGGCAAATATCTCACTTTAAGCATTGTAGGATTGCAGAATTTGCAGCCTCTACCGCAGCCGCGCGCAATTTCTACTAAGCCGTTTACAGTTGGATTCCTAATAGTAGGTATTTTTTCTACAGGGACAACATCTCCGTGAACTATAGGTGGCAGGTGCTCGTTATTTACTGCTTTGCGAAAAAGCCATGGTGCTACGAGTTCGCCTTCGTCTATGACTATACAATCAATTCCAAGTTTGGCTCTTATCCTTTCATCTTCTAACTGCCATGCACCAGGACCGCCAACTATAACTTTTGAATCATATCTTCTGATGAGCTTATTTGTGACAAGCTTTCTGAAATATAATGCAGTATAGGTCTCATTGTTGCAGAGAGAAGAGAAAGTGGAGGATGCAGGTCCTAGTCCGAGAGGATCATTTGTTGTGATACCTATTGCCATCGTATCTTTGTTTATAACTTTATTTAGATGCTCAGGATGACCAACTACAACTTCTTTTTCGCTAAATCCGTTTTCGAGTAAAGAGGCTTCTATTTTTCTAAGACCGCAATGAGCAAATGCTGGAATACCATTAAAGCAAGGCACTGAAGGACAGAACAAACTCTTGTAGAGGGGAGTAGGTAGAAAACTAGGCGAGCAAGCTGCAAAGCCTATAAACTGATCATTGTTATACTCAGACATTAAAGTTCTATCTGCGGTAAGCACAATTTTATAGCCCATTTTAAAATCCTTGAATAAACTTGTTCAGTTTATGTATTTTTATAACGAGTTCTTGCTTTAACTTTTTTACAATTTCGCCTAAAGGCTTAAGAGAATAGCGATAAGCTAACTTTTTGTTTCTTGTAATATCAATTTTTCTGCTTAAAAAACCTTTTTTCATAAGAATGCTAAGATGATGCCTTACCGCTCTTTCAGATTTTTTCACTCTTCTAGTAATTTCAGAAACTAACAGTTTTCGACCTTTTGCTATAGTAGCAAGTATATTTGAGGAGGTTTTCGGTAGATCAGAGCTTTCAAATAACTCATAAATATTTTTTTCTGACTTGTTATTCTTCATCAGAGTTTAGAATAAAAATGTGAGTATATATGTCTTTCTGTTTTCATAGCTACGAAATAAAATTTTCATATCAAAAACTAAAAAAAATTTTAATATCTTGAAAGGGAATAATTGTTTTAGCGCCCTGGTAGTGTAGTGGTCTATCATGCAGGCCTGTCGAGCCTGCGACTCGGGTTCAAATCCCGACCGGGGCGCTCTTTCAAAGTGATAAAGATAGCGGCGTTTTTACTTCGGCTTGCACTATGGGCTCAACCGGGATCGAACCGGTGACCTCCACCTTGTGAAGGTGGCGTCATAACCACTAGACCATGAGCCCACGATCATTCGAGCTATAGTATAAACATTCACTAAATATAAATATTATCTAGCTTATATCAAAAAATCATGGTGGAAGTCGAGGACATAAGAATGAAGAAGCCTTTTGAAGATAATACTTTTATTGTTGTAGAGGGGAAGAGTGTAGAAGGATTGCCTAGTTTACGTGCACATCTTTTTCTACCGCCAAACAGATACGAATATCTAGCTACAATATCTATGAGCAGTAGAGAGTTAAGTGCTCAGGAATTAGAAAATTTTTTAGAAGAAGTAGAGAAATTAGCGAAGAAAGCACTTGAAAGGCACAGATTAGAATTAATTTTAGGTAAAAAAGGCTATCAGAGGATTTGAATTAAAAAAATGGGAGCACTGGGATTTGAACCCAGATCAGCGGGTATCCTCTTTTTGGATAGGTCATCGTTCCAGTTATTCATCAACTATCAGATCGCCCATCATTAATCATCCCTTTAACTGGAGCCCGCGAGGATACCGTGTTACCCCATACTCCCTTAACCATTATTATATTGCTCTTTCTTTTAGTCTTTTCGCTAGTCTTTTACGCTCACGCATCCTCTTCTTGCGCCATTTCCAGCGCATTTTACCCCTTTTTTTCCAGACTCTAGAGCTCCTTTTCATTCCTTTTGTCTCTAACAGTTATAACTACAATACCTTATTTAAATTTCGGTGAGAAGGAGCGGGCCCGCCGGGATTTGAACCCGGGACCACCAACTTCCAACCAGCCCTTTCTTTTCTCTTTTTCGCTAGTCATTTTTCTCTTTCTTGTAAAGAGAGAGAAAAAGGCTGTTAGAAGGCTGGTGCCCTAATCCAGACTAGGCCACGGGCCCGCATAGGAGCTAAAGTCACAAAGCGGCAAAACGAAGTTTTGCCGACGTGGACCGGAGGGGATTTCCATAGCCCCTGGCTTTTGCATGAAGGCTCTTGCCGGCCAAAAAGGCTTCTTTGAACCCCTGTCCTTCCGCATTTTGGTTTTTCCGTGAACGCTTTTTGCGAGCGTTATCGAGCAAAAAGGGTTCTTGCCAAGCGGACGATCTTCCGCTGATCTACCGGCCCAGTATAAAATATATACTTGAGCAAGAATTAAATTTTTTACTTTATCTTAATTTCGCCCAAGAGTAGCTTCGCATCCTAGAGTTAGGAAATCCGCAATAAGCGCATGTTTTTTTCTGTAAATGATAACTTCTCCTTCCACATCTCCTGCATATTATGTGGCTACGCTTATGCATTTTTCCCATTGAAGCTGTGCCTTTTACCATTTTTCATCAAGGGGAGATATAAATTACGTTATCGCCTCTAACAAGCACATTATCTAATTTCCTTTTTAGCACACCGTCAATATACTCTTCAGCATTTTTCAATACCAAATTCATATGAGGGTCATAGCCGTCGAGCAATCCTCTATACTCTTTATTACCTTTAAGTTCTACAATCACTCTTGAATTTATACTTTTATTTAATATAGCTAGAGGTTTTAGCATTTTTAAACAGATAAAAGCATCCTCATACTTAAATGTTTTTGGACATTTTAAAATACTCTTTGGGCAATTACTTACATTTGTGAGGCTAAAGAACAGACATACAATAAGTAAAAAAGAGCTAAAGTGGTTGAGTGAGAAATTAAAGTCAATATTTGGAAAGCAAATCATAAGCACCGAAAACGTTGAGACAGCCTATAGTGAGGATTTGAGCATGTCTGTTTTTATTATTGAAAATGAAATTTTAGCATTTTGTTGGAATGGCGAGCCTTTCCTTACTATTAAAGGCATTTTGAAATATAAGCCTGAAAAAAGGTACGTAACTGTAGATGCAGGCGCTATAAAAGCTATTTCTAGAGGCGCTGACGTAATGGCTCCGGGCATTGTAGATCTTGATAAAGAAATCTCAAAGGGCGATTTGGTGTGGGTAAGGGATATAACTTACAAAAAGCCTTTGGCAGTAGGTGTTGCATTAATAACTGGCGAAGAAATATTAAGTTCAAAGAAAGGTAAAGCGATAGAGGTAAAGCATCGCATTGGCAATAAGTTATGGCAAGGATGATAACTTTGACAGTCAAGAAGATCATGAGAATTTTAAGGGATGGAAGTAGGTAGAAAATTTTATTTTCACTTACATCATCTTAATTTCAGATGAATTACAACCAAAAAGATATTGAGCTCAAATGGCAAAGGAAATGGCAGGAGCTAGGAATTTATAAATTCGATGCTGCCTCTACAAAACCAGTTTACAGTATAGATGTACCTCCTCGTTATGCCTCAGGCGCTCTCCATGTAGGACATGCAATGCATTACATACACATTGATTTTGTAGCGCGTTTCCATCGTATGCTGGGCTATAATGTTCTTGTGCCGCTATGCTTCGATATTAACGGCATGCCTATTGAAGTAAACGTAGAAAAAAAGCACAATATTAGAATGAAAGAGATGCCGAGAAAAAAATTTGTTGAGCTTTGCAAAGAGTTTGCGCAATCTAATGTAGAGTCAATGAAGAAGCAATTTGTTGCGCTAGGCACTTCTTTCGATAGCAGTGTTTATTATCAAACTGATGAAGAATATTATAGACGCTTGACACAAATTTCTTTCATTAGACTTTATAAAAAAGGTCTTATTTATAAAGGCAAATTCCCAGTAAATTACTGCCCCAGATGCCACACTGCACTAGCTCATGCAGAAATAGAGTACAGTACAAGAACTACAAAATTAAATTATATTAAATTTGCAATTAAAGGCAGTAATGAGCATGCAATTATAGCTACTACAAGACCAGAACTTTTGCCAGCCTGTCAGCTTATATGTATAAATCCCAAAGATGAAAGTAAACATTATTTAGCTAATAAAAAAATTATTGTTCCTTTGTTTGAAAAAGAAGTTTCTGTTCAAGCTGACGAGGCAGTAGACCCTAATTTCGGGACAGGTACTGTGATGGTATGCACTATAGGCGACAAAGATGATTTAAAATTGGTTTATAAATATTCATTACCTCTAGAAATCGTTATTGACGATGATGGCAAACTCAAGGTCGACAAATATAAAGGTCTTACAATATCTGAAGCTCGTAACGCTATAATAGAAGATTTGAGAGTGAGAAATTTACTAGTAAAGCAAGAAGATTTAGAGCAGAATGTAGGTACTTGCTGGCGCTGCCATACACCTACAGAAATTATTGTTAAAGAGCAGTTTTTTTTAAAAACTCTTGATTTTAAAGAACGTGTTTTAAAAGCAGCTGAAGAAATGAAATGGTATCCTGAGTTTATGAAGCAAAGGCTCAGAGACTGGGTTTCAGTACTTGTCTGGGATTGGGTGATCTCAAGGCAACGCTATTTTGCTACGCCAATACCAGTTTGGGAATGCAAAAACTGCAGAAATATCGTTTTGGCTAGAGAGGAGGATTGCTACGTAGATCCTTTAGTTGACAAGCCACCTGTTGATAGATGCACACATTGCAATAGCGAAGAGCTTGTAGGCTGCGAAGAAGTCTTCGATACATGGATGGATTCTAGTGTTACTCCCCTTTATAACTCTTTTTGGGAGCGCGAGCAAAAATTATTTGATAGAATTTACCCAATGTCTTTAAGACCTCAGGCTCACGAAATTATAAGAACATGGCTTTTCTATACTATTTTGCGGTCTTTGCTACTTACCGGCAAGCCCCCTTTCAAAGAAGTAATGATAGATGGCTTTATGATGGGCCCTGATAACAGACCAATGCATACATCTTGGGGCAATGTGGTAGACCCTATGGAAATGACAAAGAAATATTCTGCAGATGCTTTTCGATACTTTTCTGCGCTTTGCGCTTTAGGACAGGATAGCGTCTTTAGAGAAAAAGATATTGTGCATGGTACGCGCTTCTGCAAAAAGTTCTGGAATATTCAGAAATTTATTAACCAGATAATTAGTAGTGAAAAACAGCAACAACTTGAGACTGTAGCGTCTGAGCTTAAAGTTATAGATAAATGGATACTTTCTAAATATAGCGAACTCCTAGAAAAAGTAACTAACTATATGAGAGAATTCAAATTTGATTGCGCGCTAAAAGAACTTGAGTATTTCGCATGGCATGAGTTTGCAGACCATTACATAGAGCTTGTAAAGTCCAGAAGCTATAGAAAAGCGCCTGAAGCTGTTTTCACTCTTTACACTATTGGACTTGGATTAGCTAAATTATTAGCTCCTTTTATACCACATTTAGCTGAAGAAGTCTACGAACTAAATTATAAGAGCTTTGAAAAAAAGATTAGCATTCATACAGAAACGTTGCCAGAGATTGTTTTAAAAGACGCTACCGCTGTTGAGAAGGGCGAATTTATTAAAACAATAGTATCAGCAATTAGAGCTTGGAAGGTAGCTCATAAAATACCTTTAAGTGAAGAGCTAGGAATGGTTGAGATAGCTACAGAGAAGCCCGAGGTTATTGAGGAATGTAGAGAAGACTTGGTAAATACGATAAGAGCAAAAGAACTTTCGGTCAGAAAGGAACTCAGGGGCGAAAAAGGCGAGCTCTTAATACTGGAAGGCGCTAAAATACTTATATCAAAACATTTATAAGGCATTTGCACTAATATAAAAGAGTTATTGAGATGGCTAGAATAAGGAAGAAGAAAGCCAAGAAAGTACCGTTACGGAAATATGTAGAAGAGGGCGATATAGATAAAACTATCGAGTATTTTAAAAACAAATTTTTAGAGCTTGAGAAAAGGGAGAATGCGGTAAAGAACAAAGAAAAACTTTTGGAAGCTGAAAAAAACAAGTTAGCACTTGAAAGTAGCAAAATTAACGAAGAGCTTGAAAAGCTAAAAAGAGTAGAAAACGCACTTAGCGAAAGAGAGATCAGCATAAAGGGCGAAAGAGAAGCTTTGGATAAGAGGATAGCAGAGTTAGAAGGGCGCCTTGCAAAAGCTGAGAAAATGCCTGAAGAAGTACATAAACTACAAGAATTAATTAAAGAGAAGGAATTAGAGCTAAAAAGGAGTCACGAAGAATTAAAGTACGAAAAGCTAAGACGTGAGCATGAGATAGCTAGGTTAACTGCACAAATTGAGTTCAAAAAGGGGCTTGGAAGTAGGGATGTAACTCAAGTTGAAAAAGAGCTTTTAGAAAGGGAGGAGAAAATCACAAAAAGAGAGGAATATTTACTTGAGAAAGAATTTGAGCTAGCAAATTTAAGAGCTGATTTAGAGCTTAAAGATGAAGAGCTACGCAGAAAAATAGATCCTTTAAAATACAAGGAAGAAGAGCTAGCCAGAAGAGAGGAGGAGCTTAGATTTAAAGAGCAGAAATTAGAGCGCGAGGTCCAAAAGTTTAAAGAAAGGGAAAAGGAGCTAAAAAAACTAGCTTTACCGCCAGGCGCTGAAGAGAAGCTCAAACTCAAAGAAGAGCTTACAAGGCTTGAGGAAGAGCTTAAAGCTAGGGAGGATGAGCTAAAAAGACGTGAAGAATATTTAAAGAGCAAAGAGAGTGAGCTTACCAGAAAAACAGAAGATTTAATAGCTGCTGAGATTTCTAGGAAAGAAAAGGAACGTAAAAGGGAGAAAGAAGCCAAGAAAGTTAAAACGGGTGTCTCAAGACTTGACGATTTGCTGTTCGGCGGTATACCATTCGGCTCCAATGTGCTTATCTACGGACCGCCTTTTATGGGCACAGATGTATTGATAAAGAGATTTGTTATTGAAGGATTAGCTAAAAACGTACCTTGTGTTGTCGTTACTGTTGATAAATCCACAACTGACATTAAAAAGGAGCTGAAAGAGCTTTTCGAAGATTACGAATCTGCTGAAAGCGCTGGGCTAGTAGGCTATGTAGATATCTATTCTAGAAGAATGGGCATGCCTTGTAACGAGCCTAATGTCGAGTACGTTGATAGTATTAGAGATCTCGACGTTATCACTCTCGCTGTCAATAATATATTTACAAAATTAAAAGCCAAAGGCGAGTATTATAGATTGGTATTCCCACTTTCTACACTCACTGCCAATCTTGGTGCTCAGCCTATTTTTAGATTTTTAGAAGATCTCACAGGAAGATGCAAAAGAGACGGCGCAGTAACTTTTTTCGCTTTGACTAAAGGC
>JASEFT010000010.1:0-4651 GCA_030018475.1 Candidatus Thermoplasmatota archaeon | reverse complement strand
TCACAGGAAGATGCAAAAGAGACGGCGCAGTAACTTTTTTCGCTTTGACTAAAGGTATGCATCCAGAAACTGATGTGCAAATTATAAGGCATCTAATGGACGGCGTGATAGAGTTCAAGGAAGAGAATCTGAGAACTTTTTTCGCAGTTCAAGGTATTTGTGATGTGCAGACAAGGAGCTGGGTACAGTATAAATTTACTGAGAAAGACCTTATAATAGGCTCATTCTCGCTTGACTATATAAGATGAAGTCTGAAGAATTAAAAAGAGTTGCCACAGGAATACCAGGCTTAGACGGTATGCTCGAAGGTGGATTCCCAGTGCCATCTTTTATACTTGTTGCAGGTGAACCTGGAACTGGTAAAACTACTTTTGCAGTTCAATCACTTTTCTACGGCTCTAAGAATGGTGAAACATCTCTGTATATAACAGCACTTTCAGAGCCAGTCTGGGTGGTGCAGAAATTTTTGTCCTGCTATACATTTTTCGATCAAAAATTAGTAGATAGAAAAAAGGTTATATTCTCAGATATAGGTGACGCTCTTAGAAAGCAGCCACTCTACGTTCTAAGCATTCTAATGCGAGAGATTGAAAAATACAACCCAGACAGAGTAGTGATAGACCCTTTAAGCGTTATAGGAATTGTAGCTGAAGATTTAAAGTCTTATCGTGAGGTCTTACACGATCTCATAATATTTACGAAGAAGAAAGTAACGCTTACAATTGCTACCTACGAACTGCCTCACGCAGATGTTGTAAAAACTATGCCTTCCTATATGGTAGATGGCTTGATAATACTTTCTTATACAGAGGAGGAGAATATCAGAAAGAAGCACCTTGAAGTTTTAAAGCTCAGAGGTAGTAAACATCTTACAGGCAGGCATTTGGTTGATATTTCTAAAAATGGTATTATAGTACAGCCTGGGCTGAGATAAAAAATGAAGATCGGCATACCAATACTGGACGATAAAATCGGTGAAATACCGAATGAAGTAGCTATTTTATTACAAGCCCAGCCAGGCATAGACCCGACACCTTTTGGATTAACTATTTCAGCCAACGTACTTAAAACAAGAACTTCATGTGTTTATTTAGTAAACAACAAACCTCCCAGCACTCTAAGAAGGGAAGCACTAGCTTTGGGTAAGGACCTATTTAAATACGAAACTGCTGGTATTCTCAGTTTTGTAGATGCATACTCAAACTATGTAGGTATGCCATCTGAAGAAAAATATACAGTAAAAGAGCCGTTTAGCGCTGAGTCTTTAATAGAAACTGTTGAAATTGCAATTAGAGGGTTAAGAGCGAGATCGAAGAATAACTTTACAGTCTTAGATAGTATTTCCTCGTACTTAGACATGGGTGGCGAGCTTAATGAAATTTTATATTGCATCGATTGCCTTAAAAGAGGCTCTGTGGTACTTGCACTATTTTCAGCCTGGAAATACCCACCAAAAATAGTAGAAAAGCTGAAGAGGAACTTTAACGCAGTATTTGCAGTAAAAGCAGTTGAAGAACTTGCAATTCTACGCAATTTTATGATACCTGAGAAAGTAGCTTGGAAAAAAATAAAAAAATTCAGTGTGCCTGTAAAGGTTTTAAAGCCAGGCGGAGTTAAAGTATATTTCCCTAAAATTTTAGTTACAGGACCTTATAAAGCAGGTAAAAGCGCTATTGTAAAAGCTATTTCTAAAACAAGCGTAAGTGTAGACAGAGCAGGTACAACTATAGCGCTAGACCACGGCTATTTGGATTATAAAGGCTTTTCTTCAGATATTTTCGGCACTCCAGGGCAAGAAAGCTTCGACCCATTACTCGAGTATTTAGCTGAAGATGCTGTTGCCGTTATTTTAGTTCTAGATTCCACTCAGCCGAAAACTTTTATTCGCGCGAAACAAATGCTGGAGAAAACGAGATCTTATTATCTCCCTTTAGTTGTAGCAGCCAACAAGCAAGATCTGAAAAATGCGCTACCTACTAAAAAAATAAGAGCTCTGTTAGGCTTGCCTAAGAATATACCTATTCTTCCTACAGTTGCTACAGCTAAAAAAGGTACTGGGAGGTTGGTTGACGAGCTGTTTAAAAGACTAGTAGCAAGTTGATAAAAAATGGAAAAAATTGATAAACTGCAAAGAGAGCTTAAAAAGCTAGCAACTATAGAAGGCATTGTAGGCTCTGCAATTATAGCAAGAAACGGCTTAATAATTGCTGAAGAGCTGCCTGAAGGAGTGGACGAAAGGAGAGTTGGTGCGATGGCTGCTACGTTAGTTGCTTCTATAGAGACATTAGCTTCTACAATCGGTAAAGGAGTACCTAAAAGAGTTGAGGCAGAGCTTGAACGTAGTAGTATTATCGTATCACGACTAGGCCACAGAGCGTTGCTTCTGGCAATACTTGCGCCCAACGCTAATTTAGAACTTATAAATTCTAAGTTAGAGCTGACTATTAAAGAACTAAATGAGCTAATGCTCCGAGGTGCCAAATAAAGATGGGCTGGGAATATCTAGAAATAGCAAATTTCATTCTAGGACTTGCAACTCTGGCTCTTACTATTGGAATTCTGATAATGCTGAGAAGAGCAGATGAAATACTTCTAAGAGCCAAACTTTTTCTTAATGAAGGTAAACTTGAAGTGAAAAAGAAAGGTTTTATTTACCAAACTTGGTACTATCTGCTTAGTATGGCAGTAATAATTGCAATTCATTCGTTGGCATGGCTTGTAACAACGTCATTAAAGCTAGAACTAGCATACGGGATTTATAGAACATCTAAAACGTTATTCCTTGGAATGCTATGCTTGCTTGCAACTCAATGGTTTGTTGTAGCAAAAGAATGTATGAGAAGATGAAAATAAGCGAGCTAATCACTAAAGAGCTTAAGCCAGGTAGCGCATGCCTTATTTTATCTTCGCCACTTGCAGGCAGGGAACAATTTATTCGTCAGCTATTCTACGAAAGTTTATTCTCAAATTATGCAGCGGTATATGTCACAACAGATAATTTTGCTGACGATATTATAAAATATATTGAGACTCTAGGCTACGAGCTCAAAGATAGAGAATATGTCTTCATCGATACTTATTCTCAGCAAGCCAACCCAGCTCTTGAGGATAGTGAAAATATCAAGTATGTAGCTTCAGTAGCAGATCTTGCGAAGCTAAGTAATAACATAGTCTCGTCGCTCGGCAAACTAACCAAGAAATCTTCTTTGCTGATTTTTAATTCACTAGATACTTTACTAATGCATGTTTCACCTCAGAGCGTTTATAGATTTTTATATTATTTAAGAGCGAAGACAAGATTTGCAAGCACTACTTCTTTGCTTATGCTCGATCCTAAACTACATGATGAAAAAGTCATTAAAATGATATGCCAGCTGAGCGATGTTTTGATAAATATTAACGAAGAGCGGAATTTATTAGAGCTAACTTTTGCAAGCTCTTTGAAAAAAGCAATTAAATATAACATCGGGGAGAAGGGATTTGTTCTACAGCAAAAACTTTTTATACTAGCTTAAATCATTTTTTGTTTTATGAGTTTCGAAATTATCGTTGCAAGTAACGCGCCTCTTGTAAGTGAAAAAGATATCGAGAAAGTAGCAAAAGAATTTCTAACTCAAATAGGCTATATCTCAAAAGGCTCAGAACCAACGATACCTCTAAAACTCTTTCTGGATTGCTTCCTTAAAAGGCTCGACAAAGCTTGGCTTGTAGATGAGTTAGCTCTAGAGCTCAACACCTCCAGACCCACTGTCTACAGGCATTTGAACAAACTGAAAGGATACGATATCCTAGAAGAGTTGCCTGTAGAGAGCGAGAACTTGAAAAAGAAAGCTTATAGACTAAGATATAGCAATATTTCTAAAGCTTGGAATTTCGCAGAAGCTCATGCAAAAGTAGCTCTTGAAAATTATCGCAAGACAGTAGAGCATTTACAAGAGCTTGTAGAGCTTTATAGGAAAGGTAAGTGAGAAAATGTACGAAGAAAAAATTAAGCTGATACCAGGCTCCAAATACATAGTAACTTCACTTGAAAGTCGCGATAAACCTTTGGTTACTACTGGCATATTCAAAAATTATATGATGCTCGGTGAAGCAGATGCTATTTGCATGGAGCTTGACTCCACGCATAAAGAGCTTGCAGGCAAGCTTAGAATAATACCAGTCCATATGATTATCGCTATAGATATAGTTAAGCCTGCAAAAGAAGCAAAGAAAAAAGAAGAGGGAGTAGAAAGATACGTGGGATAAAAATAAATGGTAAAGCTCAAAGCAGGTACTTTAGAAGAGCGCATTTTGAAAGTTTTACTCTCCAAATATCCTATTACCGCAGAAGAGCTTCAAGCGCAACTGGCTGTGAGAGAAGACACTCTTGAAAGAGCTCTCAGCGCACTTCAAATAAAAGGTATTATCTTATTAGAGCCTTTGCAAGATAAGACTTTCATAAGAGTTACTCAAACAGGTATTGAGTTCATTGGCAAATCTCCAAGCCAAAGAAAAGCATTAAAGCGCAAGAAAGGCAAGAAGAAAGCTGTAGAAAAAGTAAAAGAATCAGATGTAATGTATGCTTGAGCTCTAGGATTTTTTCAGTTTGCGCCTGTAACATTCAAAATGTAAAGTAAAGCAACATTTGCAACGTTTTTATAAGCTGAAG
>JASEFT010000009.1 GCA_030018475.1 Candidatus Thermoplasmatota archaeon | reverse complement strand
TTTTCCCGTGAAGGGCTTTTCTTTTTTCTAAAAAGAAAAGGGCTTCAGGGAAAGAAAAAAGAAAAGAGGAAAGCTTCCGGTAATCCCTCCCTCCGCGCTGAAATACAAAAATCGTACCAAAAATCATATATTGCCGTACATTAATGTACAATGAAAATAGAGAAGTAATATTTATGTGGGAGTGTGTACAAAAATATTTCAAAAAATATCCTGCTCAGGAAAAAGTTGCTAAAGCATTAATAAATTTAGGGTTGAGTGTGAAAAATAGTAAAATATACTGCAAAGATATTGAGATAGCAAGTACTGCTTTAGCAAGAGCTTTGAGCGTGGATAGACGCACAGTGTCGAGCACAATAGAAACAATTGCTTCAGATACTAAACTAGCAGAAATTTTTAAAATGTTGGAGCCTACATGCACTTTAAAAAACGTAGCTCCTGTTATGGGCTGGGATATGTTAGAGATAGTTCTGTCAAATACAAAAAAACCAGGACTGTTGGGCAAGATTGCATCCGAGCTCGGGCGGCATAACGTTAACATAAGACAAGCAATTGGAGAAGACCCTCAATGGAGCAGAGGTAGATTGTATATAATAACAGATACAAAAATTCCTGGAAATGCTATTCTAGCAATACGCGAGATTGACGGTGTGGAAAATATTATCATTTAGCGAAAAATTTTTTGAACAGAAATATTAAATTACCGATACCATGTTTCCAAGAGAGTATTTTTGCCTCTCCTTTTCTTACTCTATACTCAATTGGTACTTCTTTGCACTTAAAGCCCTTACGCCAAGCTTCTATTTTTAGCTCCTCAGAAAAAGCCATCTCATCACTTGTCAATTTCAACTTCGGGAGAATTTCTCTTTTGAAAATCCACATTCCTGACTGAGTATCTTTTATTTTTATCCTGAATAACAGACGAGTACATAAATTCAAAACAAAATTTCCAAATCTATGCTTTCTGCTCATCACTCCTTTCCCAAGATTTGTAATTCTATCGCAAGTAATAAAATCTAAATTTTCTTTTTCTAAAAGATCAATAAAATCTTTAATTTTATATGCAGGGTAAGTTAGATCACCATCTAGAGCTACAATTATTTCGCCAGTTGCATTTTCAAAACCTGTTTTATAAGCTCTTCCATAGCCAAGTCTTGGCTCGTTTAGCACTTTAGCTCCTTTGCTCCTAGCAATTTCTACAGTTCTATCTTTAGAGTTGCTATCCACTACTATTATTTCGGCATCTAAAGGTATCTCATCTATTACCTGCCCTATAGAATCCTCCTCATTGATCGTAGGAATGATAACTGAGATTTTCATTTTTTTCTATATAAGAGCTACGAAAACTTAAAATTTGCTTAACTCCTATATTATTTTAGGTGATTAGAATTGGTAAAAGTTGGAATAAACGGGTTCGGTAGAATAGGAAGACTTACTCTAAGAGCTGCTTTAGAAAATAAAAACATAGAGGTTGTTGCTGTAAACGATATTACAAATGCAAAAACACTTGCGCATTTGTTTAAATACGACTCTATTTACGGAATTTTTGATGGCGAGGTAAAGAGTACTGAGAACGCAATTGTAGTCAATGGTAAAGAAATAAAAGCATTTGCACAAAAAGACCCTGCGCTACTACCTTGGAAAAATTTGGGAGTTGATATTGTAATAGAGTCTACGGGCTTGTTCACAGAAGCAGATAAAGCTAGAGCTCATTTAAAAGCAGGCGCAAAGAAAGTAATTATATCAGCGCCTGCGAAAAACGAGGATGTCACAATTGTTATTGGCGTAAATGAAAATAAATACGATCCTAAAAAGCATTTTGTTATTTCAAATGCTTCATGCACTACGAACTGCCTAGCGCCTGTAGCTAAAGTTCTTAACGATAAATTTGGTATAGTCAGAGCATTGATGACCACAGTACATGCCTATACAATGGATCAGAGAGTGTTAGATGCGCCTCATAACGATTTAAGAAGAGCCAGAGCTGCTGCACTATCGCTAATTCCAACAACCACAGGAGCGGCAAAAGCTATTGGTGTTGTAATACCTGAGCTAAAAGGTAAGTTCGACGGACTCGCTGTTCGAGTACCCACTCCAACGGTCTCAGCAGTGGATTTGGTTGCAGTAGTTGGCCGAGAGACTAATTCTGATGAGGTAAATAGCGCTTTTAGGGAAGCTGCGAAAGGCAGTCTCAAAGGCATACTTGAAGTTGTGGATGAACCTTTAGTATCTATAGATTTTAAAGGCAACAAACATTCTGCAGTTGTAGATGCGCCCTCAACTATGGTTACAGGCAGTTTAGTTAAAGTTATAGCTTGGTACGATAACGAGCTTGGTTACTCTTATAGGTTAGTTGACCTTGCAGATTATATATCAAAGAAGGGGCTCTAAAAACGAAAAAATCTCGATTCATTCTCCAAACACGAACCCAACCCCTTCAGCTATATGATCCTCTTGCTCTTTAATTTTATTGTATATTTTCTCGGCTTCTTGCTCCTTCTCCTTCTCACCAATCCCTTTAAAAAGTTCTTCAGCTTTTTTTAGAGCCTCGTTACTACCTTCAATTAAAACATATCTAAAATCTTTGTTTATACCTAATCCTTGAGCGTCTCTTACAGCAATACTCTGCTTGCTAACAAGTTCGTCTTTAAGCACATCATCTATTTTTACTATTTTATCTTTCTCTACTCTAAATACACCGTATACCATTTTCAGCCACCTTTCTTTTTAATATCTACAATTGTGACCCTAAATTTCAATGTTTTGCCAACTAATTCATGATTCAAATCTACAACTATTTCTTGATTTTCTAAAGCTGTTTCATTTGTAATATTCAAAACTTTACCTTTGCCTACAACTCTCGTGCTCATGCCTTCAACTGCATTGTGCCTTAATAAAATTTTATCGCCAGTTATATTAATCACTGTAGAATTCCAGTCGTATTTAGTGGACTGAATTACAAGTCCTATATAACTTGTGTTCTGTGCAGGAGTACCTACCAAATGCTCTATAGTAATGTTGTCTCCTTCCACACCTACTATTGTAGAGTTCCAGTTCCAAACCCAGTGAGTGAATACCACACCCTCGCCAATATTATCTTTTTCCTCAGGGCAGCTAGCTTCAAACTCAGACCTCTTTACAACTTCAAATTTCTGTATTTTTTCTAAGGCTGAAATATTCCTTACACTCTCCCAGCTCCAATTACCAAACGCATCCCAAGGCTCTAAAACAAACTCTATAGTTTCGCCTGCCGTCAAGTTCAAAACCTCTGAATCGAACTTCTTAAGGATTACACCCTCAATATTAGCGCCAAAACCAACTGTAAAACTCACGGTGCTTGTACTGAATAAGGCTCCGGTGTCGTTCAGCCATATAGTGTAATTCACAGTCACAAAATCGCCTTCCCCAACCTTCAAAACTTGTTCCTTTGCCCTCCTGCTAACCCAATAAGCAGTAACTGCTGAGGCAATAACGATTATTAAGATTATTATAACCAATAGCTTTTTAGGCATTTTTCGTTATCAGAATATCATTTTCAAGTTATAAATTCAACGGTAGCTTTATTTCGTAATATTTCCATTTCTGATTTTATGAGTGTAACTGCAATTATAGGAGCGCAATGGGGCGATGAGGGAAAAGGTAAGGTTACAGATTACTATGCAGAGAATGCAGATTTTATTATTAGATTTCAAGGCGGTACTAACGCAGGTCATACAGTTATTGTAGGAACTGAGAAATTCAAGTTCCATCTTCTACCTTCAGGTATTCTTCGACCAGATAAAATTTCTATTATTGGCAATGGCGTAGTTGTAGACCCCGAAGTGCTGATTGAAGAAATTAAAAGATTAAAAGAAAAAGGTTTCAAAGTAGACAATCTAATAATAAGTGATAAATCAAATGTAATAATGCCTTATCATAAAATAATTGACGAGCTTGAAGAAGCGAGCAAGGGTAAAAAAAGTTTAGGTACTACTAAAAGAGGCATAGGACCTTGCTACTCAGATAAAATTGCACGTTTGGGAATAAGGATGGCAGACCTGCTGGAGGAGCAAACACTCTCGGATAAATTGGCATATATTATAGAAGTCAAGCAGAAAATAATCAATGCGCTAGGTAGCAAGAAAAAACTTTCAAAAGAAGCTATTCTTAAAGAATATTTAGAGTATGGTAGAAATCTCCAGCGCTACATTGCAGATACTTCCCAGATCATTGCAGAAGCGCTTGAAAAAGACAAAAATATTTTACTTGAAGGTGCGCAGGGCACTTTGCTCGATATAGATCACGGTACTTATCCTTATACTACCTCTTCAAATACTACTGCTGGTAATGCGTGCACGGGCTCTGGAATATCGCCAGCAAAAATTACAAAAGTAATTGGTGTTCTCAAGGCATATACTACAAGAGTTGGCTCAGGACCTTTTCCTACAGAGCTTAAAGACGAAATAGGTAATAGAATAAGAGAAAGGGGTGCTGAGTACGGCACAACCACAGGCAGACCAAGAAGATGCGGATGGCTTGATTTAGTAGCTCTAAAATATGCCTGCCTAATAAATGGATTCACAAGTTTAGCAATAACAAAAATAGATGTGCTTAGTGGCTTGCAGAATTTAAAAATTTGCAGTTCATACAAATACAAAAATAAGATTATTGATAGTTTCCAATCAACTGCTAGTATTTTAGAGCAATGCTCGCCGCAATATGATGAGCTTGAAGGCTGGGAAGAGTTTGATAAAAAAGAAGCTATAGAAAAAGGGTTTGAAGCTTTGCCAAAGAATCTCAAGAATTATCTTAATTTTATTTCAACGAATTTAAAAGTACCAGTTGAATTTGTATCGATAGGGGCTGCAAGAGAAGAGAGTATAATGATTAAACGGTAAGCAACTGGTTATTACTGACATGGAATTTGAGAACGAATGAAACTTCACGAGCGATAAAAAACATTATTAAAAAAGAAGGGCTGATATTTATTTATAAGTCCTTATTTTAGCATAGTCCCAGTAATGCTCATAGATATGCAGTCCTTTCGACTGCGCAATTATCTCGCCATCCTCTACCCCGATCTCTTTTGCCATATATTCTTTGAGAAGTTGAAGCGCAGCTAGGTTTGCAGGAAATCCACCTACGAGGTCCCATGAGCGGAAATAAGGCAGAAAATGCAGTTTGCCATACCTTATTCGTAGATCTATGTGCCGCAAACAAGGCGGATCGCTTAACTTCATATCTGAACACTGTCCTATTTGCAGAAGAGCTTGGTTTGTCCCAGGCGTTGCTTTTAGCATCTCAATTGCTTCGTCAATCTGATTGAAGCTGTACGGAAATTCGCCTTTGATCCTTTTGCCCTCGAACTCAATATCGAGTTTGACCTTCGCATTTACAAGTCTCTCTCCGTAAGTGTAATCTTCACCGAGCTTTTTGTAATCTGTAATCAAATATTCTATATATTTCTCAACGTAATCCATTGAGGTAGGCGGCGGTAGCCCTAGTCCCTCAGGAATAGTAGGGACTAACGGCCTATTGCTAGGATTGGTAATTTGAACTACAACAAAATCAAATTCTTTTCTTCTCTGCCCAGAGTAGCTCCCACGGTCAACTTTATACTCATAACCAATCTCAACAATTCGTTCCAAGCACTGATACCAAGCGTCAGGCAAATCGAATGCTTTAATAAAAACAATTTCTAAACTTTGCTCAGTCATTTTCCCACAGATAGTCTCTAACTGGATGTTCTAAAATCACCTTTTTTCCTTTTAATTCTTTTATATTCTCAGCTCCTACTAAAAACATCGTTGCCTTAAGCTCCTCAATAATAATATTTAGCTCTTCAACTACGCTTCTTGCACTTTTAGCTGCACATCTAAGCAAAGGCAATGCTAGTCCAAAAGCATCGCTTCCCAAAGCAAGAGCTTTTGCACCATCTAATCCGTTTCTTATGCCTCCGCTCCCTATTATCGGCTTTATACCTGCTTTTTTACAATTTAGAATAGCAACAGGCGTTGGTACCCCCCAATTCCAGAAAGTCTTGCCTAGCCTTTTCTGAATTTCTGTTTTAGCACGATAATATTCTACAGCTGCGAAGCTAGTACCTCCTAAACCTGCAACATCTACACCAACATTAAGTTTTTTTAGCTCTTTTGCAAGCTCGTAAGAAATTCCAGCGCCAGTCTCTTTTAAAATTACTGGCAAGCGCAACTCATTAACAATTCTTTCAATTGCTTTCAAGCAATTTTTTGAGTTTGTATCGGCATTTTGCACTACCTCTTGCAAAAAGTTCAGATGTATTGCTAAACAGTTTGCGTCTACAAGCTCTACTATCCTTTGTACTTCACCAAAACTTAAAGCTTTAGATTTTTTCTGGTCTATGAGTTGCGGTGCGCCTATATTTGCAATGACAAAAGGAATATTATAATTTTTTACAAGTTCAAAACTTTTTCTTGCAAGCTTTTGTTCTAGCGCTATTCTTTCACTCCCAACTCCAAATCCTATTCCTAACTTTTCGCAAGCTTGTGCTAAATTATTATTTATTTTTTCAGCTTGCGGATAACCACCTGTAATTGCAGTAACAATAATAGGCGCATTTAACTTGCAGTTGAAAATTTTTGAAGAGCAATTTATTTCTGATTTGTTGAGCTCAGGTAAGGAGCAATGAACTAAACTCACAAAATCAAGATAATTTATTTTAGAACGCACTTCTTCTTTTAAGCATATCCTTACATGCTCCTCCTTTCGTTTTGCAATCATTTTTTTATCTGAAAATAAGTTAAAAGCAGGCTTTATAATATATTTTACGGCAGAGATAAAAGTCATAAAATATAATATCAAAGAAGCTCATAAAAGAAGTTAGCAAATGCATAAGCTAATCTTTTTCGATCTTGAGGGCCCTCTTTCGCCGCAGGATAATGCATATGAGGTTATGGGATTGCTAAAAAATGGATATAAAATTTTCGAGGTTATCTCGCGCTATGATGATTTGCTAACTTTAGAAAAAAGGAAAAATTATGAGCCAGGCGATACTCTAGCACTAATAGCGCCTTTTTTAGTTTATCATAAAATTTCAAGTGCTGACATAAAAAAAATTTCTGAAAAAGCAGTTGTTATTGAAGGTGCTAAAGAATTAGTTGAAAATTTGTGCTCAAAAGGCTGGAATTGCTATATAATTTCTACATCTTACGAGCAGCATGCCTATAATATAGGTAGCAAGATAGGAATACCAAAAGAGAATACTGTATGCACAAAATTTCCAATTGATAGCTATTTAAAAGAATTTGAGAATGAAGATTTTTCTTTGGTTAGTGATATTGAGAACAAGATACTTGCACTTCATCCGCCAGAGTTTGAGAAAGACGAGAAAATAAAATCAATACTTGATAGCTTCTTTTTCAAAGATTTACTGGAAACGCCTTTGGGCAAAATAATAAAAAATACTCTCGTTATAGGTGGCGAAAGGAAGGTTGAGGCAGTCAAAAAAATAGTTGACAGTGCCAAAAAGAAGTTTGATGAAATTGTAGTTGTAGGCGATTCTATTACAGATTTCAAAATGCTCAAATTTATTAATGAAAACAAAGGACTGGCAATTGTATTCAATGGCAATGAATACGCAATACCATATGGTACAGTCGCAGTTGCTTCTACAAATATTTTTCACTTACTTCCCTTACTTACGAGTTGGGAGAAAAAAGGTAGAAAAGAGGTAGTGAGCCTTGCTAAAGAGCTTGAAAAGAGCTCTATAGAGCTTCCTTACTACCATTACTTAGGCAATAAAAAAAAGCTTGATGAAATAATCAAAATTCATAAAAATATTCGTAAAATAGTTAGAGGCGAAGCTGGTAAGCTAGGATAGTGTATGAAAAAAATAGATGTTATTGGCATAGGTGCGCTAAATTACGACCTCTTACTTAAAGTCGATAGAATTTTAGCGAAAGAAGACGAAATTTGCGCTGATGAAGAGCACTATTTGCCAGGAGGTTCTGCAGCTAATACTATCTACGGGTTAGCTAAGTTAGGATTAAAAACAGGTTTTGTCGGCTGTTTGGGTAAAGATATGGAAGGTAGAGAAATAATCCGGAATTTCAATTCGGTTGGAGTATGTGTGAAAGGTATTAAAATTTTAGAGAATAAGAGAACAGGCCTTGCATTAGCACTTGTAGATAGGTCTGGAAGAAGAGCTTTGTATATTTTACCTAGAGCGAACAACTTTTTAAGTCATATAAATCTAAATTATATCAAAAACGCGAAACTTCTTCACTTAACTTCATTTGCAAACTTAAAGCAGTTTGAGCTACAAAAAAAGATTGTAGAAAAATTACCTAACTTAGAAATAAGTTTCGCGCCAGGGGCGCTATACACAAGGTTGGGTCTTAAATGTTTGCTACCTATAATCTCAAAATGCAGTATTATTTTCTTAAATTATGAAGAGCTAAAAATGCTTACTCGTAAAAATTACTTGGATGGCTGTGATAAAATTATCAGCTCAGGCTGCAAAACAGTTGTTGTAACATTAGGCGAAAAAGGCTGTTATATCGCTGAAGCTACCGGAAAACATCATATCAAAGCAATAAAAACAAAAGTTCTAGACCTTACAGGTGCTGGAGATGCCTTTGCAGCAGGCTTTCTTTATGGATATCTGAAACGAAAATGTTTAGAAGAATGCGGTAAATTAGGAAATATAGTTGCAAGTTTTTGTATCTCTAAATTTGGCGCAAGAGAAGGATTGCCTAGTAAAAAAGAAATTAAGAAATTTTTACTGAGCAAAAAGTTATGACTGTAAATGAAGCTCTGTGCGAAGGCTGCGGTAGCTGCAGCTCTGCTTGCCCTTCATCCTCAATTAAAATGAACAATTTCACAGATAGACAGGTCTATGCGCAAGTAGAGGCGCTGAGTGGGTAAAGTAAAACTTCTCCCTCACGCTCTTTTCTCTTACCGAAAATATCTACGAGACCTGCTCTTATACCTGGCACGATACTCCACTTCGTGCCCCAGAACGTCTATTTTTGTCAAAGCAAATGGCTTTTCTGCAGGCTTTCTGTCAGCAAGGTCTGCAACAACAGCTTCTATAACTCTCTCTTTGGCAAGCTCTATAATTTCGCTCTTTACCTTAGACAGCCTTTCATCAATGACTGCGCTCAGCCTTTTCTCAATTTTCCTGCTACACGTTCTGCATTACACTCTTTACTATTTCTTCTACCGCATCTTTCAGTGGCATACCCATCACTTCCCACAGAATTTACAACTTTCTCCAGCCCTGCATTTTTCTTTGTTCTTGCAGACCCAGCAAAAGGGACAGAGGAGTGTATATCTTCCTTTCCAGCCCCACTTGCATTCCTTTTTTCTTTCCACAATCATTTACCCATTCCTACAATCTCCCGCCGCTCTTGATGAAAGTTATTATTTCCCTTTTCAGCTCTTCATAAGCAAACTGAGAATTGTAATTTTTTGCAATGTAATGTGCGTAACTCAGCAGCTTTTCACGCAGGTAATGTGTGATAATCACTGCTCCGTATTCTTTTTCAACGTCTGTTTTCGCTCTTTCTAGTATTTTGCAGAGAGTGCTCTCGTTATAACCTTCTGGAAGTTCCATACTTAATCTTATAATAGCTTTCTGATAAGTTAAGCTTTGTCTGTCTTACCCAGCTTTCTTCAGCTGCTTCTTATACATTTCTTCAATTTCTTTCGATGTAGTTGCATCTTCTGGCGCTTTATCTTTGCGCAATTTACCTGTAAATCTAGGGAATCTAATTGCAAGTCCAGAGCCTTTCCTTACCGCATTATATGCGCATGTATGAACAGGACTTAAGGTTATTTCTGCGCCCAAGACTTCTAATACATATTTCGGTACAAACCAGTAATCGGCTTTTATCTGAGAGCTAACTCTTGCATGAGGCTTGCTAATTACAGAATCTTTGAACATTTCAGGAAGTTTAAATAACGTTTCATCATCGAACCCTGAAGCTAATTTGCATACAGTCTCTAAGACATCTTTTTCTTTGTTATAGCAACCCATCAACAAAGCGCCATAAGTACCTGCTCTACGACCTTTGCCTACGAATGCGCCAACCGCAACTAAATCTACAGTATCTACCATTTCAGATTTGTAATCGCGCTTGTATTTTATCCACTGCCATCCTCTAGCACCAGCTCTATAAAAAGAATCCTCTTTTATAGATTTAGCTACAAGACCTTCGCAACCAGCTTCAACTGCTTTACAGAAAAAATCATCTATTTCTTCAATCTTGTCTGTAATAAGATATTCTGCAAATCTTATTTGCTCTGAGGGCGTTATTATTTTTTCCAGTATTTTTCGCCTTGCTAAATAACTTTCTTTTGTTAAATCTTTGCCATTCTCATATAAACAATCGAACAGGAACAGAACTACTGGATAGTCAGCGCTTGCTTCCTTAACTTCATACTTCCTACCTCTTCTATGAGCTACTTCTTGAAAAGGTAATAGCTCGTTGGTATTGATATTTACAGGCACGCATTCACCTTCCACTATTCCATTCTCAGATTTGAAAGAAACTTTTAAAGATTGTTGAAGATCAGGAAATTGCGCAGTAATATTTTCCAAATGCCTAGAAAAAAGCGATATTTTTTTGCCATCAATATGAGCTTGGATTCTTAGCCCATCGTATTTGTACTCGTAAACAGCTCTTCCGAGCTTCTCTATAATTTCCTTTACCGAGGTCAGCCTTTCTGCAAGCATCATTCTCACAGGTACACCTATTTTAATACTAACTTTTTTCACATCTTCAACGCCTTTCTCAGCCACAATCTTTGCTACGGTGCCTAAATCAGAGCATATATTGTATGCGCGTTCAAGCTCTTCACGCTCTTTTTTATCTGCAAATGCAATTGCAAGTGCATCTAAAATAGTCATATCTGCGATTCCCAATCTGAGCTTGCCCAATACGCTTCGTATAATGTACTTGGCTTCTTTAGGCTCTGAGTCGTGTAGCAGTTCTGCAATAAGCTTTATTTTGAGCTCTTGAGCTCCTGAGCCAGTAGCTTTAGCTATTTTTTCAAAATTGTTATAAACTCTTGTTACAGTTAAAGGTGTGAAGAAAAGCGCAGTTTGATGCCTCTTAGCTATGGTTTCAAATGCAGCAGTACCCAAATCGCCAGTCTTTTTCCAGATTTTTTCAAGCTCCTTCTCATTTATACCTGATGCAAATGCAAGCGCTTTTAAACAGAGCTTTTCACCGACGCCAAGCTCGATATTAACATAGTCTGGATAGAGCTTGCCTTGGGTAAGATATACAACTTTATCTATAATCTCGCTAGGGGTTGATTTGAAAAGCTCAACTAAATAGTCTGTCATTTCTAGCCTTTTAGTAGTAGCTTCTATTCTCTCGTAAACTCCAACTATTTCAGAATAGAGCATAGCTTTCAGATATCGAACAAAACCTGCACGTAGCAATCTTTTTCGTTTACTTCCAGCATATGATAGGTTACTGCTTTTATTTCCTTACCTACAAAATGCCTGTTGCGATCAAACTTCTCGCCCCAGACTTGAGCTCTTAAATTTTTTCTCTCCTTATCTAGTGCAACTCTAAATTTACCAAATAGAAAATTATTTGAGTCATGTAGATAAAGTAGTTTAGAAAGCCAATCTACGAGTAATTGCTCTAAGCTCTCAGCTTTAAGCTCTATTTTATACTCACCAGTAGTTTTCACTTTTTTAGTATCCGAAATTATATCGAACATAGCGAAAGCTGCGTTCTCAAAGCATTGATCTAAATTTTTACCGTAGGCTCTTATTGCTATATCAGCAGTATGCTCTATAAAGGAATATTTCTTCATTCTTCTTGTTTAGCAATCTGAGCTTTGAGAGTAGCTACATTTTTATAGGCAATAAAATAAATTATAAGAATCAAAATTTGCGCTATAAAATTAAAAATATTCATAGCATAGTAACTCACAAAGAGCAAGCCATGCGCTAGAAAAGAGCTGAATATAGTAGCGAAGCATAAATTTCTGCCCATCGTAGTTTCAAGTCCATACACCAAAGTTACGAGCACTAGAATCAAGCCGTAAGAGCTTATAAAACGAGCAATAAACTCAGCATCTGGCGAATAAGGCGAGTGATAAATAAGCATTGCAGTAATCCCAAGCAGCGCTATGAAAAAGCATATACTAAAAAGCACGCATCTTTTGTGAAGGTATGTGTAGTCGTTTCTGGTAAATACCATCAAGATGATTCCAAATATTATTAGCCATGATGCTAAGCCTATAAAAAGGGAAATAACGTAGCCTAGAATTATTAAGATAATTGCAATTTTAGCGCGCTCCATTTTTTTCCTACTTCCTTAACTCTCCTAGAGTTGTGATTCTTTCTGCAAAAGCATTATGCTTGTGAATGCTCTCTTCACTTTCGCTTCTTAACTCTACTACAACATCGTCAGGCAAGTAACTGTAATTTTTCAAAATTTTAGCTAATATATCTCTAACAATATCTTCTACAAATTTAGGATTGCGATGCGCTTGAAGCACAATTTTAGCCTCGTCCCTCTTCTTTAAAAGCTCGTAAGTAGGTGAGCTCATAGAGCTTTCTACCAATCTTATTAAGTCATTTGCCTCTATGTCATATTCCTCAGGAACTTCTATTATCAATCTAGAAACATTTCTTTGGTTGTGAGTAATTACAGGATATTTGCGCTTAGGCAGTAGCTCTCTTACAGCCTCAATTGCACAGGGGCATGCGCTCATACCTGTAACTTCCACGCCAATCGCTTTCTTTACTTCCTTGCCTCTTTCTGCAACAGCTCTCCCTATTAATGTATAATTCTCAGTGCTCAGAGCACCTGAAGGAGTTTTGCACTCTAAAAAATATTCAGCTTCCATTCTCACTTCACTTCTATTTGCATAATCATGCTTGCTAAGAAGCTGCTTAGCGATATTTGCGCATAGATTCTCCACTCCTTTTACAGGCTTCTCTATACTTCTATCTAAAATTTCGTTTACCGCCTCTATATTTCTAGACATGTGCACACCCTTTTTAGAAGCAGGCAAATCTACAAAAACATCTATATTAGCAGCTAAAGTAGTCAATTTACCACCTCTTTCCACAAACACAGGCTTTCTTACTCCTCTAATACCTACTCTTGTAAGCTTGAATCTTAGTGCGGGAACTTTGTTTTGTACGTCGACAGCCATTACTATCAATAAATAAATAAATGGTTACGTAGATTTATTACTATCGGTTGAATATGATAATTTCTAAAATCAGAATATTTGCTGACATTGGCAGAGCGCAGGGCATTACTGTAACTGCTAGCGTTGCAATATGCGGAGCTTTAAGCTCAAGTGCTGTTGTCCAATGGTACCATATAGTTTATTTTACCTTAATAGCTTGCTTTCTACATACAACTCTCAATACATACATTGCAAAAAACGATGTAAAATTAGATGCTTACACCTATTTGCCCGAGCGCAACCCTATAATTTCAGGAGAGCTCAGCGAGAGAGAGGCTTTAAGATATGTATGGTGCGGTAGCGCAGTTGGTTTTTTACTTATTATTCTGTTCTTTTTCATACCGAACTACAATTATCCATTTATCATTCTCACCCTGATAACCGCTCTGCTCGCTTTCTTCTGGCTTATCTGGTACGGCTGGAAAGGTAAATTCTACCTTTTTTCTTACGATTTGAGTTTCTCAGCTTCTTACAGCTTTTGTGTCCTCTTTGGCGTTTTTGCAGTTGGCGGCATGCCCACAATTTACACTTGGCTCTTTATAGGAGTAACTATTTTCGCAACTACTGCTTTCGCGCAGTGGGAAAATGGTCTTAAAGATGTCGAGGCTGATAGAAAAGCTGGAGTAAAAAGTTTTGCAGTAGCATTAGGAGTGAGGAGTTGCGAAAGACCAGGGCAGCATTATCTTGGTTATGGAATTGGCTTGAAATCATTGTTTCTCCTTTTCTGTTTCTTAGCTTTTTTAGAATGCAAAGATTATCGCTATCTAATATTCCTTTTAATTTACGCTATCCCTTCCCAAACATTTATTCTCTACCGTTTCGCAACGCTCTCAAAGCCTATAGAGCATCGTAAAACAATACTGCTTGACGTGACTCTTACAGGGATTTTAGTTTATTCTGTTATTTATGGAAAGGTAGGCATAACCTGGATTGGCTTTCTAATAATCTACCTTATTCTCGGCTATTTGATTGGCTCTTTAGTGCAGAAAAAATGTGAGTTTAAATTCAGAAGGTTTTATATACCAAAATAATATTATTTATATTGCAATGGCTGGAAGAGCTAGAACATTAGCACTGTTTATGCTGATGTTTGCGCTGTTTGCAGTTATAGGCTATTTGCTCGGGGGTTACTTTATTGAAGGAAACTGGCTCTTAGGCACAAGTATATTTTTAGTGCTTGCAGGCTTGATGAATGCTTTTGCTTATTTCTTCTCTGATAAAATTGTGCTTCGTTGCTATAGAGTGAAAATAGTTTCTGAGGCTGAGCAACCTAAGCTGCATAAGATTGTAAGCAATATTGCTCTAAAGGCAAACTTACCAAAGCCCAAGGTAGGTATTATGAAGACTGATACTCCCAACGCTTTTGCTACAGGCAGAAATCCTAAAAGAGCAGTTGTGGCTTGCACAACTGGTATGCTTGATGTGCTGAGTGATGAAGAGTTAGAAGGCGTTGTTGCGCATGAAATGGCTCATATAAAGGATAGGGATATACTTGTGATGACCGTAGCAGCTACTATTGCAGGAGCTATTGCTATTATTGCTCGTACAGTATGGTTTAGTATGTTCTTTGGGCGCGGTAGAAGAGAAGTCAATCCTCTAATTTTGCTTGCAGCTGCAATTACAGCGCCTATTGCTGCAATCCTCATCCAGCTTGCCATTTCAAGAGGTAGAGAATATAAAGCTGACTATGTGGGTGCAAAGACCATAATGAAGCCATGGGCTCTGGCTAACGCACTTGAAAAGCTAGAAGCAGGCAATAGAAGAAGACCTTTACAGTACGGCAATCCTGCATCTTCGTCACTTTTCATAGTCAATCCTTTTAGAGGTAGCGGATTTTCTGCGATTTTTTCAACGCATCCGCCGATAAAAGAAAGGATAAGGAGACTTAGGGAGATGGTGTTCTAAGAAATTATTTATTTTTACATCTCTCTGTTACCTTCTGAAGTGTATGAAATGAAAATAGTGCGCGAGGAATAGTTTTATTACTCTTTCTGATTATTTTTGTTTTTATGGTAGAGAAAAAGAGAATGAGACTCCAATGGCGCAGATTTAAATTAGCAACTGCAGGAATGATACTAGTTGCTTTCGTTGCGGTAGTATTACTATATGTCGGGATAATGACTCTGCTCGGTAATTCCTCTCTTGGCTATGTGATAATATTTTTTGGTATTTTGCTGTTTGTGGCTGTAGGATACGATGTCTATAGAATGTACGGATACTAAATAATTCTGATCGAGAACCCAATAGCTCTCACAGAATGCGTTAACATTCCTAAAGAAATAATATCCGCATACGTAGCATACTTGAAAATGTTCTTTGGTGTTATTCCACCTGAAATTTCTATCTTGATTTTTTTATCTATTTTTCTTATTGCCTCTGAAGCTTTTCTTGCATTGCTTGGTGAAAAGTTGTCAAGCATTATTATATCTGCATTGCATTTAGCAGCCTCAATAGCTTGCCCAATATTTTCCACTTCTATCTCAATCTCTTTTCTCAGCTTCTTAGCACGTTTAATGCACTCACTAACGCTTCCGACAATTCTTAAATGAGTTCCTTTAACCAAAATTCTATCATAAAGTCCGTATCTATGCGCCCAACCGCCTCCAAGCTGTATAGCTTTCTTTTCATAAAATCTAAATCCTGGGGTGGTTTTCCTAGTGCCTGCAATTATTAAATTTGGATTTATCTTCTTACATTTATCAATTAGCGCTTTGGTTAAAGTTGCAATTCCTGACATACGCATTAAGAAATTGAGCGCTGTTCTTTCAGCAGCTAAAATATCTTTTGCAAGACCTTCAAATTCTAAGACAGCGCTTCCTTTTTTAACCACCATGCCATCTCTGAACTTAGATCTCACTTCTACATTTACAAGTTCAAGTAATTTTTTAGCTTCTTCTAAGCCAGCAAGTACACAAGGTTCGTTTGCAATAATTATCGCACTTATTCTTTCATTGCTCAACAGAGCTTCTGAGGTTATATCACCTTTGCCAACATCTTCTTCTAAAAATTTTCTGAGTTTCATAACCTTAACCTGCGTATAAAATATAGAATTCAAGATATATATTTTCACCTATGTAGTCTTATAGTGTAAAAAGCAATTTATAATTCATTCAGCAGATGTTAGTAATTTCGTAGTAGAATCTGGAAGCGGTTATTTTGTTTATGTATCTCAACCGACGACTTGGATGAACAGTTAGCCTTTAAATCCTTTCGCTACTAGATAAACTTCGGAACTCCTTTTACGCTTGGCTTCAGGAACATAAATTTTCACAAATTCAAATTTAGATTTTAGTTTATTAATATAATCCTTTAGCAGTTCGCCTTGGAAAATTTTAGTCACAAAATTGCCTTTAGGCTCTAAAATCTTTTCTGCGAAGCTTAGAGCGCAATCGCATAAATGGACTGAGCGCATATGGTCTACAGAATAAGTTCCTGACATGCTAGGGCTTAAGTCTGCGATTACCACATCAGCTCTTCTCCTAAATGCAAGTACACTATCTATAACTTCTTTTTGCGTTATATCGCCTTTTATGAATTCTACGCCTTCAACAGGTACTATTTCTTTCAAATCTATTCCAAGCACAAACCCATTCGAGCCTACAAACTCTTTAGCCACCTGACTCCAGCCACCGGGGGCTGCACCTAGATCTATTACTACATTACCTTCTTTTATTACTTTGTACTTTTCATTAATCTGCAGGAGCTTGTAAGCAGCTCTGCTCCTATATCCCTCACGCTTCGCTTTTTTATAATAGTAATCCCTTTTGCGCTCTCTAAGCCATCTTGCCCTCATTACTAAAAATAATTAAATTCTACACTATTAAATACTTCTATTCCACTATTACTTTTAATCATGCCTTCTAAGAGGTTTCTCTTTTTACAATGACGAGTTTATAAAAAATGGCGTAATCACGGATTGGAAATACTGCGCTGATTACTAAAAAGTCAATCTTTTGCTTCACTCGGCGCCTTCATGATTAGGCTCGTAAGGATTGAATGCAGGGTCGCCGTGCAATAACACTTCTTCGTAAGTATCGTCATTAGCTCCGCCGCCGTCAGTGCCCTGATTCACTATAAACTTGTTTTTAGCGAGCATAAGTGCTGCGCCAGTAGGTAAATCATTAGGCTCGCATGGACCAGTAAATGGCGGAACTGGGTATTTGCTTTTGTCATAAATGTATCCACACATATGACCATACCAGTAAAGGGCCATCAAACTACCTAGCATTTCACCTGAAGTAGAATCAGGTGTAAAGAAAAGCGAGCCCCACATACTGCGAGTACCGCCTAAATAACAATTAAAGCCCGCATGCAGGAAAGCATGGCTCAAACAATTACGAGGATCTAAGCCATCTATTCTGCCTGTAACGCAGGAATCAGTCCATATAATTGAAGGTCCCCAGTTCATAAGTCTGACATGAGCTACATCGAAAGCTCCACCTGCACTTACTTCGAAATAGGGTGCAAAAGATCTTATCGCTGGCGGAACGTACCAGTAATAGAAGCCATGAGCGCATATGAATACGAAGTTAGCGGAGCCGTAATAAGGTGCAGCCTTTTGGCGCGCTCCCTGCGAACCTGTAAACTGTTCAGGCCACATATTTTGCCAGCCAAATCCAGAGTCTTGCCACATTTGTCCTAACTTTTGAGCAGCTGACTCAGCAGGGCCGACGGGCGGCTCAGTGCCTAGTGCGGTTACTGCAGAATCTTTCCATAACTCCGCAACTGTAGTGAGTGGTGTTGGGTCTGAAAGCTCATGCCTGCCATTCCATACACCCTTAAAATCTCTAATTATATCTTGATAGAAAAAAGTTCTTGCAAGTAATGCAGAAATATCTTGCACATCGAAGCCTGTTAATCTGCCATCTGCAAGCTCTAAACGAGGATAGCCACCATTCAATCCGAAAGGCGGCAGCTCTAAATCTGCATCTATATCGGCATAGATATTATCGCTTGGCACGCGGTAGCCTTCAATAGAGTCTTGTCCTAATCCTTTACTAGGATAATAATAATGAGGTATCATACTCGGATCTGCTATTATACCAATATAAGTGAAGTTGCGTCTCAGAGCTGTGCCTGCTTCGTCTAGTGGGTAGTAATAGTTTGCAAGTGCTATTATATCTTCATTGGTATTTGTTGGCATGCTGTTTGCAGGATCTGGCAATCTGGCAAGTAAAAGATTCAAATCTTTCTTTACCTCGCCAACCCTTCTATTTGTATGCTCGATCAGGTTTAAGTTTGCAGCCGGGTTGCTGGAATCCTCTATCGTCACATATGTATCATTGTAAATCATATAACTTGGTTTTGCAAGCACAACTCCTTTTCTATAGGCAGTAAGATAACCAGCAATAGAAGATGCAGCTTTTAATCTTGGATAAATATATGAATTTAACTTTTCTACAGTTACTTTTAGAGTGTACTCTGCATTCCAGTCTCCGCCAGGCCATCTATCGCTATCAGTAGGTATTTTCGCAAGCAGCTGAATTGCGTGTTGCTGTATATCATTGAATATTGGGAATTCGAAGTTGAGTTTGGCAACTTTTGATTTGGGCTGGCGATCTGAAGTAGGTATTGGATTTGGTGGTGTACTAGTGGCGTCTGCATCGCCAGTCGGGTCGCCGTCTAAGCCTTCAACGCTATAGGCTGGCGAACCGCAGAATACTTTGATTTTATCTTTTGTTTCGTCAAGAGCGCCGTCGCCATCGACATCGACACCGAAGAAGGCGTATATTCTAGCGCCTGCGTCATCGCCCCAATCTTCTCGTGAAATATCTAAACTTAACTCGACTTTTACATTTGCATATTTATAAGGAATATTTACTGGAAAACAAGGTCCTTCACCAAGCTCAGGTCTGCCAGGGTAAGCAGTTGCAGGTGAATGTTTTATAGTTCCAGTAGTATTAGGCACAGCCACAAAACTATCTGTGACTTCTTTTTCGTAAATATCTAATGGGTTTGCCATTGTGATATAGTTGACTTCACTACCCAACCGCTCCCTTACGATTTTTATCATCCAATCCTGCGCTTCTTCTACACTTGCGAATCTTTTCGTTTTACCGTAGCCTTCTACATTGCTTGAGCCTTGGCATACGATAGAATATTTAACTCCCAAGCTTTTGAGTGCGTCTCCAACAATAGAATCCATTTTATCGATTACAATTACAGGGATATTGAGATAGGAAGCAAAAGGCACTACTACTATTGCTTTGTTATAAGATTCATGGTTCGGCTCTACAATAACGACGCCATCGCTATGGCTCCAGAAATGTTTCGCTACGTTGAGTGAGATATCTTTAAGCGAGCCCTTGAATCCCATACCAGAATTATCAATGGTCGCGGTAGTAGGCTCTTCCCATCCCCTTTCATTAGAAGATAGAGTTGTAGGCACTTCACCAAGAGTTGCTACTCTAAGATTTCCATACATACTCAGAAATCTAATTACAGCTCTTGAAGGCTCATTAGGACGAACTACTAGTAAAGGAGAACCTTTTTGAGTTTGACCCTCGTAGTACAGCGCAATAGGTGTAGCTATAAGTGCAAGATATGGCTCGTGAGCAGTTACTAAAACAGGCATGTTCTCAATTCTTCGTGCTGATGCAGAGCCTAGAAGGTCATCTATGCTTGCAACACCTTTTTCGTAAGCTTTAGGCCACAAAGCCCATACACCAACGCCCACGATAACAATCACTAAGACTATGGCTATTATCTTCTTAGTTCTTTTTTTCATAGCGTATCAACCTTCTTTGTATAGCGCGTTATATAATATACCCTCCAGTGGATATATATTTTATGCGAAACGCCACTTCTCTTTTAGTGTAAAGTCAGGGGACATCTGCAACATTAGCTCCGAAACAGAGATTTTTACTTACGGTGATGGGGGCTATTCACCCAAGGGGCTTATAAATGAATATGATTTACCCAAAGGTTGCCTCTGGAGCGACAAATTCACTCGGAGGTTTCTTCAATCTCCCCTGGGTTTAAGGGGCGATGCGATGCCTTAGCTTTAGCTGTCGTCGTATTGAGGGGCTGGGGAGTGAAACGCCCCTCAGCTTATAAAAACGTTGCAAATGTTGCTTTACTTTACATTTAGAAATATTATTTAAATAGAAAAACAATTTTTATATCGAGAAAAGTGCTGTGTTTAGGAATTGAGGGGACTGCACATACAGTTGGAATAGGGATTACAGAAGCTAGAAAAATATTAGCTAATGTTTCTAAAGTATACATTCCAAAAGATGGTATTCATCCTCGTGAAGCTGCAAATGCGCATGCAAAAAATATCCTGCCTGTATTGCAAGAAGCTCTGAAAAAAGCAGACGTTGATATTAAAGAGCTAGAGTTAGTTGCTTTTTCACAAGGTCCTGGCTTAGGACCTTGCCTAAGAACAGTAGCTACTGCTGCAAGAGCTCTTTCGCTGAGCTTGAAAATACCAATAATTGGTGTGAATCATTGTATAGCGCATTTAGAGATTGGCAGAAGTTTAACTAAATGTAGAGATCCTGTTTTGCTATATGTCTCTGGAGGCAATACTCAAGTAATTTCATTTTCTAACTCAAAATATCGTGTATTTGGCGAGACTTTAGATATAGGTATTGGCAACCTGTTAGACAAATTTGGCAGAATTGTTGGCTTGCCTTTTCCTTGCGGACCTGAAATTGAGAGACAGGCTAAAAAAGGAACTAAACTTATAGATCTACCTTACTCTATTAAAGGTATGGATGTTGCCTTCTCCGGTATACTCACAGCCGCACTTCATCTAATTAATATTGAGAAGCTAGAAGATATTTGTTATTCATTACAGGAGACAACTTTTGCAATGCTTACAGAAGTTACTGAGAGGGCAATGGCGCACCTCGATAAAAAAGAGATTCTTTTAGGCGGCGGTGTTGCATGTAATAAAAGACTACAGGAAATGCTTGACGATATGTGCAAATCAAGGGGCGCGAAGCTCTTTGTACCTGCGCCGCAATTCTGTGTAGACAACGGTGCAATGATCGCCTTAACAGGTTTGCTGATGTATAAAAGTGGAATAAGAATGAAAATAGAGGACAGTGAAATAAAGCAGAGGTTTAGAACTGATGACGTAGATGTGAGGTGGAGATGATAGATAGTAGAGTAGTAAAACTGTTGGTTATCGCTTTCATACTTATCTCGTTTACAAACAGTTGGCAAACTACTTGCAACCACAGAATACAAACCCAGGCAAATATCCAAATCAAAAATTTTACATTTATTCTAATCGAAGGCTGGAATTTCATTAATTTACCTTTAAATACAAGTTATAAAAACGCGGCTCAGCTAGCTGATGCAATACCAAATTGTACACATATTGGTAGATGGAATTCTAGTTCACAAGTTTTGGATATTTACGCAAAAGGTGCTGAGGGTAATAATTTCAGGCTTGAGCTCGGTATTGGCTATTTTGTGTACTTAACCAGCAATGCAACGTTTAGTGTGGAGGGAACAGCAATTATAAATGTGAAAGTAAATTTAACGCTAGGTTGGAATTCTATAGGCTGGTTTAATGAAACTACTCTAGATGCAGAAACATTGGCAAAGAATATTCCAGACTGTAAAGCAGTAGCGTATTGGTCGACTGAGAAACAAAGATTTATTGTCCATCCTAGAGCAGTAAATATAAGTAACTTTAGCGTAGTGTGCGGTAATGGGTATCTTATTTATATAGAGCCGTTAGTGTGGGGCTGTAATCTGCACCCAGAGGCGCCAGATGCATGCTATAATATTACGAAAGCATGCGAAGCTTTTGAATATATTGCGAACTTAGGTTGTAGATTTGTTAGAACAGATTTCTGTTGGTATGATTTGGAACCCACTAACAATAATTGGAACGAGTCAATGATAAATTGGTATAATGAATATATAAACGCAGCGCGCACCTACGGCTTAGACGTGCTTGTGATTCTATATCGGTATCCACAATGGTCTGTAGATTTATATAATAGTAATAAAACGAAATTTTTTGAAGAGTTTGAGGAATATTGTGCTAAAGTAGCTTCCTTATACGGCGATAGAATTTATTATTATCAGTTATGGAATGAAGCAAACCATCCAACTGCTGACCCTATAGCGGCGGAAGATGACTGGAAGTTGTTTTACTACGCGAACAGAGGATTAGCTTTGTATGATAGTAACTATAAGAGCATTGTGAATATATTATGCAATACTCTCGGCTGGGAAGACGATTTGAATAATTGGCTGAGTAATGCAAAAGAATCTATTGATATTATAGGGATAGATCATTACCCAGGCACTTGGACTGCAACAGGCTACGATGATTGGTATCCCTTAGATGCATTAATAAATCGTATTACCAATCCTACAGATCCTTGTTACGGTAAAGAGGGTGCGATAATGGAGACAGGCTACTCCACGTATGTGATAGGGCATGCAGAACCGCAACAACAAGCTTTCATTAATACTGCCTTACCAATAGTTAAGGATAAAGTAAAAGCTCATAATCGCAACCATACAAATAAAATAATTCTAGCGAATTGGTATGAGTTAATTGATTCTAATAGTGGTGGTGGCGGAGATATAGAATATCATTTTGGAGTTTTATATACAGACAGAGCGAAGAAGCCAGCTTATGAAGACCTAGCTTATCAGATAAAAACATTTACTCAAATAGTTTTAAACTAGCCAGGTGATTTAAGATTATTTTACTGTTTCCTTTTTCTTAACCATAGCCCCTACAGCTACTATCACAGCTATTATTACAATTATCCCGATTATTCCATCGATCAAAAGCCAGTTCAGCTCCTCCTTTGGCGGTGCCGAAGTTGTTGCACTTATTTGTGTAGAGTAGGTAGATAGATTAACATTATCTACAACCTTGATTTTGAAGTAATACGTTGTGCCTGGAGATAAATCTGGGACTGTGTAGGTGTAGTGTTTCTGTCTGTTATTGTTGTGACAGGTATGAGATCCGAGAAATCTGCTTTTGGATATGTATATATCATTGTTAGAAGAGTTGTGAGACAGCTTTTATATCTTTATTTGATTAAAACGATCAACTAATCTCTACCACAATCTTGTTTCCCACCTTGCTTAACGCAACACTTTCATCTCCTTTTAGATGTAAACATTTTTCGAGATCAGAGGGTATTCTTAATATTATACCCCTTGCACTTCTTGACAGCTTTCTCTTTTTTCATTTTCCCACCTCGGTACCGGTTATTATAAACACAGTATCAAATTCATGATAGTAAACAAAAATAAGCTTCTTCAGCCCTTTTTTCTTACATATACTTCATATTTCCTCTTACCAACTTTATCAAGTTTGTACGCATTTTTTATCGCTTCCCTCAGCTCAACATAGTCCCAGCCCCATTTTCTCATCCACCGGTTCTTGAAATGCTTACTCACACTTATTTTACAGGACTCTATAAATATACAACAAAACAGCAATACTGGTGCAATAGATGCGAGAAATATTTTATAGAGCACGATGGTTTTGAGGGAATGACTTATCCAAAGGAGATCATAGCTAAGGCTCTCCATTTGCACGCTGATGGATTATCACTCAGTAAAATAAGAGATTATGTTTATCAGCATGAGGGCTACTATCTCTACGACAGCACTATTTTGTATTGGGTAAGAAAATATGCAGAGCTTCTCTCTAAATTTGAGAGAAAACTAAAGCCAAAGGTAAAGGGAAGAATACATACTGATGAAGTTCATGTTAAGGTAAAGGGCAAGAGTTACCGTCCGATTAACTCCATAGATAGTAAAACCAAGTACAACCTTGCTGTCACATTTACAGAACATAGAACTAAAGAAAAGTGCAGAGAGCACTTTAAAAAAACTATACGATAAAATAGGCGAGCAAGTCAAAGATAGATTGAGAGAAGAGGAAGATAAAAACCTCTGACAAAAGAGAATTGATAACTTTTGTTTCAGATAAGTTCGAAGGATATAGAATTGGTTTTAAACATTGGTTCTATAGATATGCGAAACTGATATTTGGCGTTCCCATTGCCTGCAAAAAATATGGTTTAGAACATATAACAACTCTACAGAGAGACACAACGAAGATTTCAAACAGAGATATAGGGCGACAAGAAGATTCAAAAGTGAACCAATGGGAGAAGCTTTTACAGAACTAAGAAGAATAGTGTATAATTTTGTTCGTACGCATCAAGGTATCAACACAACGCCTGAGATAGCTGCCGAAGTAAATCTCCCGTTGGGCAGAAATAGATTATTGGGTCTTATTATTTTTTAATTTTATATCGACAATAACAAAATAAGGGCTATTATCTAGGTATGTTGCTAATTTCGAGGAATATCCTTCTATTTTAAAAAAACAGCTTTTATATCTTTATAATTTGATTATAAACTCATGCTCCTTAAGCGCGGTGCAGAAGCAGAAATTCATCTTACCACTTGGCTCAATAAGAAAGCAATTGCTAAGTGGCGTGTGCCTAAACTCTACAGGAATAAGAAAATAGATGATAAATTAAGAAAAAGTAGAACTAAATCAGAGTCAAGACTTATTAGCGAGGTAAAGAAATATGCTGTTTGCACTCCTATTATCTACGAAATAGATTCTGATGAGTGCTTGATAATAATGGAATATCTTCAAGGCGAGCGGGTAAAAGATATTCTTGATAATATTGATGATAAAAAAAGAGAATTTATCTGTTCAAAAATTGGTGAAGCGGTTGCGAAACTTCATTCTAACGGAATTATTCATGGCGATTTGACTACCTCAAATATGATTCTTTTTAATAAAAAAATATTTTTTATTGATTTCGGGCTTGGCGAAAAGAGCAAAGAGTTAGAGGCGCAGGGTGTAGATTTGAAGGTGCTACTTGAAGCGTTCAAAAGCGCTCATTCTGAGGTTGAGCATTCGTTTAAATGGGTTCTAGAGGCTTATAAAAAGAACTACAAGCATGCAGAGCTTGTAATAAAGAAGATGCATGAGATTGCAGCGCGAGGTAGGTATACTTGACGCTCTATTTCGTTACCTCAAACCTAAACAAGTTCAGAGAAGTAAAAAACGAGTTAGAGAAGTTAGGCGTGGTAGTGGTACAAAAGGCTCTTAGTTATCCTGAGCTCCAAGCAGATTCTCCAGAAGAAGTAGTAAAAGCTGCACTTAGAACTATAGCCCTACTTGAACCTTTCATTATTGAAGATGCAGGCCTCTTTATCAGAGCGCTGAATAACTTTCCCGGAGTTTATTCTTCGTTTGTTTTCAAAACTCTTGGCTGTGACGGCATTCTTAAACTGCTCAAAGGAAAAAAAGATAGGTACGCAGAGTTTAGGTCTGTAATTGGATTGAAAATGGGGAATTCTAAAAAGATATTTACTGGTGTTTGTAAAGGTGAAATATCAACCTGCGCTAAAGGTCATGGCGGCTTTGGCTACGACCCTATATTCATTCCAAATGGCAAGAAGAAAACATTTGCTGAAATGAGCATTAAAGAAAAAAACAGATGTTCGCATAGGGGTAAAGCAGTGCAAAAACTCGGCTCTTATCTGAAAGGTTTGAGACTGTCTCATTATAGGGATAGCTTTTGGAATGAAGGTAGCTAGAAAACGCAACCTTTAGAGTAGGTAGAACAAGCAAAAACCAACTTGCATAGCGATCAGCATGAAATACATGTGCTTCCAGACCGGGGTATTTTCAAATTTTTTATCAGGCACATCCGCGTACTTCCAAAGTAAAAATACAATATAAGTACCCCATATCGAAAGTAATGCCAGCCAGATAGTATTTTGTGCAAGCAATCCTAGCTGTATACATATCGGTATTAGTGCAAAAGGGAATACAAAGAAAGGCGCTGAAAAAGCAATAGCTTTGCTCCTTCCATAGACTACAGGTAAAGTTCTTATATTGTATTGTCTGTCCCCAACTACATCAGGAAAATCTTTTGTTGTAGTAGCTCCTATAAGATAGATGAACATAATACTTCCAATTACCCAAGGTACAAGATTATTAATACTCCCAAAAATACACCATCCTGCTACAAAGCCCAGCAGGCCTCTTCCCAAACCAATTGCAATATTAGATGTAAAAAGCCTTTTCTTCAGTCTTACAGGCTCTATAGAATATATTACAGTCAAGCACATTACTGCTAATACCACTCCTCCAAATGCAAAATTAATCAGGCATGCTCTGAACAATATGAAAAGGTATAGAATATACGCAATAGTTCTTGCTTCATCTACAGTTACAATTCCAGAAGGTATTGGGCGATAAGGCTTGTTAATTGAGTCTATTTCTGCATCGCAAGCTTGATTTAAAGCATTACTTGCGCCATTTACCATCACAATTGTGGCTACACCATGCACTAAAAGAATTAGGTCAATATCCCAAATATTTGAATAGCTATGGCTATAAGCTATAAGAGCACTACTAATGCCACCTATTGCAGGAGCTAATAGAGTAAAAGGTCTTAGAAGGTCTAGAAATCCGCGTAACTTCTTGGGCGCGTATTTTACTTTGTCCCATGGCTCTTTTCCAAATATTTTTACCATTAGCTTTCGAATATTACTAGCTCTTTCTCGAGCATTTTCAGCTCTCTCTCACTAATAGTTTTAGACGCTAACGGCAATAGTAGCACAGCGTTATAAATTGCAATTTGATCTTTAGTAATTTGCAAGAATTTTAGTACTGACTTGAAGCTGTTATTAGCGAGTAGGTACTCTACTCCTGCAAGCAGTACAAATGCATTCTTTGCTTTTTTGATAAAGCTCACAAGCTCGTAATAGAGTTTTGAAAGCTCTTCAGGAGCTATTGCATATTCTTTTTCTGCGTCTGTAAGCCAAAGTATGGGTATGCCACAAAGCTCCTTATAGCGACTTCTGAGCTTTTCTGGATAGTCTCTGGTAACTAGCAGGCCACAATAGTTATTGGTTATAGCATCCATAAATATATCATAACCTTTTGCTGTGTTTTCATCTCTCAGTAAATAGCTGCATCCCCGCTCTAACTTATATCTTGGGCCCTCCTTCCTAGATACTTTTATTCTAACAGGCTTGAGATACTCATAGATAGGAATCAAGTGGAATACGCAACACTCAAAGCCTTTAGTGACGCATTCCTTTTCATAGCAATAGAATTTTTTAGCCAGTAATTTATCAGCTATACCATTAATATAGCCTTTAATAAAATCGCAATATTCACCTTTAGTATGATATTCTTCAGTTTCGAATTTAACTACAAGCTCTTCATCAACAATTGAGCTTGCATAAGCTCTTCCTAATCCTATCTCAGCCCATAAAGTTTCTAAAATTTCCACAAGATCTTCTAATTTTTTGCATTGCACATCTATTTTCTCGCTAAGCTCCTCGCCACATCTATATCCGTAGCGCTCCAGTATAAATTTAGTTTCTTTATCGCCTATAGTTATTCTTAGCTCGTCTTTGAGACTTTTTAGTGCATTTCCAGGCATAACAAAGAAAGATAGTTTTTTATCTATCATTTTATATCCCAATAACCGACTTAGCAATTGTTAGAAAAGCTTCTTCCACATTTTCACCTATTTTAGCACTTGTGAAGTAATATTTAGCATTGATTTCGGAGCTGAGCTTTTTAAGCTCTTCAGGAAAATATCTTTTTAAGTCTACTTTGTTGACTATCAACACTACAGGCACAATGCCTACAACTTCAAATAGCGATGAGCACCAAGAGCGCATGTGCTCTATAGTCTCTGCTCTTGTAATATCACTTACTATTAAAGCGCCTGAAGCGCCACGATAATAGACAGAATGTAATTTTTCAAATTTTTTCTGCCCTAATATATCGTAGATAAGAAGCGTAATCTTTTCTTCACTATTTATAGAAATAGTTTTTTTCGTTACTTTAGTACCAATTGTAGCAATGTATTTATCTTCAAATACATCGTAGACATATCTTCTGATGAGCGAAGTTTTACCCACAGCGCCATCACCAAGCAAACAGATTTTTTTAACGTATGTTGCCATTGATTTAAAAATTGTTCACTGACTATTTAATGTTTCTGTAGATTGTGGGGAGGAATTGGTGATATAAGCGTAAAAAGGCCCTTTCCTTCTCAAAATATATCTTATAAGCCTACAAACTTAACTCAGTTATCGTATGGACTTAATTTATTCTTTATCAAAAATAAAAATAACTTTTGACCTTTCCTTTATATTTGCTATAAGCCTACAAAATTAACAAAATAAACTTCAAAGCTTTATAGGACAAAAAGAGATAATTTTAAATATAAAAAAGAACAATCTGTTTACAGGGATGGGATATGACTAAAGTAGCGATTTATACAAGGGTAAGTACTGAGGATCAAGCAAAAGAAGGTTTTTCTTTAGATGCGCAATTAACTTCGTTGCGAAAATATTGTGAAGCTAAAGGCTGGGAAATTGTAAAAGAATATGTGGACGATGGTCATTCAGGCAGAAATATAAAAAGACCTGCCTACCAGCAAATGATGCAAGAAAAAGACTTATGGGATATGATTCTTGTAATGAAAATGGATCGCATCCATCGCAACTCAAGAAATTTTATGGATATGATGGATAATCTAAGAAAATGGAATAAGGAATTTACTAGCATGCAGGAATCTTTAGATACAAGTACTGCAATAGGCAGATTTGTTGTGGATATAATACAGAGAATTGCGCAGCTTGAAAGCGAGCAGACAGGTGAGAGAGTTTATACTGGAATGAGGCAGAAGGCAGAAACTGTTGGCGGAATTTTAGGATTTAATATTCCGTATGGTTATGATTACAAAAACGGAAAACTTACAATAAATGATAATGAAGCAAGGATAGTAAAGAAAATTTTTAGTGATTACTTGAATGGAGCAAGTATGGGAAAAGTTGTATCTGATCTAAATAGTTCAAAAATCCCAACGAAGTTTGGTAAAAAATGGGGTAAGCAGACAATATCTACAATTTTGAAGAATCCAATTTATTGTGGATATATGGAATGGGAGGATATTATAAAAAGGGGGACACATCTACCTATTATTGCCAAAGAAAGTTTCAATAGAGTTCAAGAAATTATGCTAATGCGTACAAAAAAGCCGGGTAAAAAGCAAAAAATACATTTAAAATGACAGCACACAAGTCAACTACGGTGAGCCGTAATTGACGTGAAAAAAAGACTAAGCTAATAAAAAGATTAATATTTTTTTTAAAATCAAGTAAAGCCCACCCACCTACACCCCTAGATTAGGTGGTAGCACAGGTTCTATATTTATCAAATCAACATAAGACAAAAATTCCACTATCACAAACTGTTCACTATTACAGAATGGACAACGATA
>JASEFT010000008.1:18733-29516 GCA_030018475.1 Candidatus Thermoplasmatota archaeon | reverse complement strand
TCATCGTAAATTTTGATAAAAGGTTCTTTCTCAAATTTTTTTAAACTTTCATCGCTCATTGCTATTGCAGGCTCCCATTGCTTTAAGCACACACCTTCTTTCATAATCTCGTCAATTACAATATAATTTATTCTTGTTTTACCGCTAGGTATAGCAGCATTTTCCAGTTCATCTTTTGCATCTGAAAAAGAGCTTACGTGAAATATTTTAGGCGTAAATTCCCAAGAAGCTCTACAATTTGCAAATCCAAAAAGCATAGAGCTAAGTCTATGATCACTTGCTACCGGTTCATTAGCTAAATATTCTTTAGACCAGACTATAGAGTTGATATTTTGTAGTGGTGTACCTTCTTCGAAGCCGCCTAATACAGCTTTCGACGGATAGCATGAAAAAGGCGCTAGAATTATCAAAAAAGCAAGTAGGCAAGCCAAAAAGGTAGTTGCTGTTTTTTTTCTTTTTGATAGCTCAATGAATTTAGTCGCGCCAAATCCAGCGAATATTGCCAAAGGTACTATTAGGTACTGTAAATGGCGATATGATATGAGAACAGTATTACTCGTTGCTATTCCTAGGAAGAATGAAAGTGCAACTGCTAATAGCCAGCAAAACAGTAGCATAGCCTTTCTATAGAATGGCGCAAAAGCATTGCCGAAGACAGCCAGACAAAATATAATAATTGAAGGTGAAAATAGTAAAATTGCAATTTTATCTATTTGAATAGTAGTTCCAGGGAATTTAAGAAACACAGAAATAAAGAGTACTGCAAATCCTACAATTAAGCCTGAGCAATAAGTTATTAAAATTCTCCTGTAGCTAGGTATTGCTATCTTGCGCTCTCGTAATAAAAATTTTCTTCTTAGTTTTATTAACAACACCATTATTACAAAAGCGACTAATCCAAATAATAATAAAATTTCAATCGCCAAATCGAAAGCATCTTTTATTATTTCCCTGAAAGGTCCTGCTGCGTAAAGCCAATAAGTAATATTTGCTAATAATAGAAAACCAACTGCTAACAAATCAAATTTTAGCTCTTTAAAGTTTGTTTTAGTATTTGAGAGCTCGCGCAGAAATATAAATAACGCAAGCGCAATCATAAGGAAATAGCTAGAGAGATGATGCGTTATAACTAAAGCAATTACCGCAACAAAAAACAACATCAAAAAATTTCTAGATTGATATGATTTAATAAAGAGCAACATGCATAAGATAAATAAGAAATCGCCTAAGCTACCTGGCATTGTATGCGAGGTTGTAAATACGTGGGGGATAGCTACTGATAGAAGAAGTGCAGAAATTAAGCCTGCGTTCATATCTTTAAATATTTCGTTAGTAATGAGAAAGACTAAGATTACTGAGAGACTTGAAATTACTGGAATAATTATCAAAAGAGTGGTTAGAAGATTAGAAGAAAGCAGCAGTGATGCACTACCTACTAAAGAAAACATACCTGGGAAATAAGGGTAGCAAAAGCCCCAGCCTTTGTAATCAAAACTCAGAGCGCCTTTTTCTACAACTCTCTTAGTAAGCTCGTAATACTCGCCCGTATCAGAGCCCCAAATAGAGTAATTAAATAAAGGTAATAATCTGATAGTTATACTAATCACTAAAACAGCCAGCAACCCAAAGCAGATATATTTTTTCATTCAATAAGAGATAGATTTTAAAGTATAGAAAATTTTAGCTTTTAATTCTTCAATACCTTTATTATAAAGTGCAGAAATCTCAACTTTATTTGTACTTGCAATAGTATCTGATCTAACTTTAAGCTCGTAGCTAGGTATTCTATCTGTCTTATTCAGTACATAAACTATGGGGATATAGCTAGCACTTATCCCTTTCAAAATTTGCTCGCATGTCTCTTTCTTTTTAACGAGCTCTTCTAGACTTTCACTTGCATCCAGTACCAGTAAAATAAGGTCTGAGTTTTTTATACTGCTCAGTGTAGCTCTAAACGCATAAATAAGTTCGTGAGGTAAATCGTTTAAAAAGCCTAATGTATCGTTTATAAATATTTTTTGGCTGCCCGCCCATTTCAAAACGGAGCATTTGGTACTTAAAGTTGTGAATAGCTCGTCCTTTACTGGCATGTTGGTGTGCGCAAGTGCATTAAGTAGGGTTGTCTTTCCTACGTTAGTATAGCCAGCTAAAGAGACGATTTTGCCAAGCTCCTTTCTCTTCTCAGTTTGCTCTAAAACACGTGCTTCAAAACTAGCCAGCTCTTTCTCAATTCTTCTAATCCTTTTTCTCAATCCAGTAATAGTATTTCTGATAATGAACTCGCCGCTACCGCCGAAGCCCGGATGCTCTTCTTTTACCTTCCTGCCCAAAAACGTTTTGATATAAGGGAGCTTCCTTCTCAGTCTAGCAAGCTCTATTTGAAGTTTTGCTTCTTTAGTTCTTGCACGAGTTTCAAATACATTAAGAATCAAATCGAAACGATCTATTACAGGCACTTTAATAAAATCCTCTAATGCTAGAATTTGTGTGGAGCTCAACAAATCCTCAAAAATCACAAGTTCAATTTCGTTCTGAGTTACAAAATTTTTTAGCTCTTCAAGTTTGCCACTGCCTATCAAATATTTTGCATGCTTTCCCTTCTTCTGTACGAATTTTTCCACTGTTTGATAGTCTAAAGTTTGCGCAAGAGCAACAGTCTCATTTAGTTTTTCAAGCTCTTTGCCCAAACATACAAGTACAGCTCTCACAATCTTCAAATTAGCCAGTAAGCTAAAATAGTTTTTCAACTAGCATTTGCCCTACGAAATATTTATAAAGAGCTATATAAATAACTCTTATTGGGTTAAAATGGCGAAAATTAAAATAGAAAACGTGGTTGCTTCTACTTCTTTAGGAAAAGAGCTAGATTTAGAAGTTATCTCTTCAGCTATTGAAGGTGCTGAGTATGAGCCTGAACAGTTCCCAGGACTCGTATACAGATTGAAAGAGCCTAAAACTGCAGCTTTAATATTTAGGAGTGGTAAAATAGTATGTACTGGTGGCAAAAGTTTAGCTGATGTAAAAACAGCTATTGATATAGTAACGAAGGGTATAGTCCGCGCTGGATTCAAAATCCATAAAAAGACTAGGATAGAAGTTCAAAATATAGTTGCCTCTTCAGATCTAGGTGTAGAGCTTAACTTAAATGCAATTGCAGTATCTTTAGGACTGGAAAGAGTAGAATACGAGCCTGAACAATTCCCAGGCTTGGTTTATAGGCTTGACGAGCCTAAAGTTGTACTGCTGCTGTTCGGTTCAGGCAAACTTGTATGCACAGGTGCTAGGAGACCAAAAGACGTAGAAACTGCAGTAGACAAGATAACAGAAGAGCTAAAAGCTTGCGGATTGATCAAGTAGATAACAGAAAAAAAATATTTTATTGATGATAGCTTTAGTGGCTCTTATAGTAATCAAAGTTCTATTACCAATTTTACTTTTTATAGCACTTTATCTCGGCTTTATGAGGTTTAGAGGGCTTTTTCAAAGAAGCAATCTTGGTGCAAGAGAGCTAGGACTCCTTATTGTAGGCTCCGCTGTAGGTATGTTTTCAGATCTGCCTATATTTGTCACTCCAAACTATTTACTAGCCCTAAATATAGGTGGAGCTCTTGTGCCACTAATACTGGCATTCTATTTTTTAAGTGGTAAAAAACTAGCATACTCAATTGCAGGGATATCTTTAGTTGCAGGAGCTACTTTCTTAGTAACTAGATTTGAGGTAGGCGTAGGTATAGTAAGCGAGCTACATTTATGCTTCGTTCCTACAGCTATAGCAATAGTCTTTTCAATTGCTATTTATAAAAGAGATGTGCTCCTTGGCGCTCCTTTTGGATATGCAATTGCTACTTTAGGCACTTTAATAGGTGCAGATATTTTAAGGCTGCCTCAGTTATTTGTGCAGCCTTTTAGAGGCGCAATTGGCGGAGCTGGCGTCTACGATATGGTCTTTATTTCAGGTTTGCTTGCAATGTCAGTGATATTTTTACTTGCCAGAAAAGAGGACAGAAGCTCATTTAGAATATATAGTGATGAAGAGCTCAACAAGCTAAGAATTGAGAATTACTTTGAGCGCGCTAATATTGCGATAGCTCAACAGCGCTATCAAGAAGCTCTTGGCAATGCTTATAACGCGATAGTAGAGAAGCTATCATTATTAGCTAGAAAATTTAATTTACAAACTAAAAGTTTAACGCAACAGTTGGCACTTTTAAATATCAGCTCTGGCTCGTTCTATAATTTCTCAGTTTTAAGTAATGAGCTAAAGAAGGAAATTGATTCTTATAGTATAGAGCCTAGCATGAGAGCTGCAGAACTCATCGTCGAAGAATTGAATTCAATAGAGCGAAAAAGATACGTTTCTTTAGGTGGAAGAGCACTGGCGTTTTTTATAGATCTAGCATTAATGACGATAATTCTAATAATTACCTTGCTGATAGGCGCACTTTTAGGCTTTTATACAATCACAACATTAGAGCTCAGTACATGCCCTTCTTGGCTTATGCTCGCTTTAGTAATACAGTTACCATATTTTACAATATTTGAGACTTTATTTAAAGCTTCGCCAGGCAAGATGTTAGTAGGAGCAAAAGTTTTAAATGAAGATTTTTTAGATGTTGATTTCTTAGGCGCTTTTACAAGAAACGTAGTTAGATTCTTAGATATGCTCTTACTTTACATTCCAAGCGCGATAATGATTTCTTTAACTAAAAAGAGTCAGCGAATTGGCGATTATGTGGCGAAAACTGTTGTTGTGAAAACATAAACAAGATAGCCACTGCCTCTTTCAATTGGAAAATTAGCTAGCTCGCTATCTACCGGATGAATAACAAATCTTCGTGCATTATCCCAATATGCAACTGCAGTGCAGTTTGTTATGTTCCGAGCTAGACTTTTTGCGTCTGTAGCTGTGAAATTGCACCAGCCTATAGAATTCCAGCCTTTGTATAAATTGACCGACGCTGTTACCGCAATACCAGTAACATTAATTCTGCTCTTTGTACTAACATATACATGATAGCCCACGCAAGTTTGAAGATCAAAATTATTTATCCCAGAGCCTTTTTCATAAACCACAAATTTTTGTGAGCTTACATCCCAATAACTAATATGAGTGCAATTTGTAATATTTTGCGCAAGGGTTTCCGCTGTACAAGATAAGGATAAAGGAATTGTAATGAAATTCCAGCCTTCGTTTAAATAGTAGACAAAACTTTTTCCTACAGAGATTTTCTTCTGAGAAAGTGACCAAGCTAATGGATCTTCATAGCCAAGTGCGAAGCCGCAAACACCCGCAACATTATATTTTATTACTAGATCTAATTTAAAACTCAAGCTCTGATTATCTTCATAATAAACGTAATGTTGTTGATGCTCGGCAGCGCCGTCAGAATAGTTGAACTGCGGTACTTTAGCTGTGTTATTCCATGCTCTAGTAGCGCCTTTTGTGGTCATCAAGTTAATAATACCAGGATAAGTATAAGATTTTGAAGTCCAAGTTCCACTTGTAGTTTTATTCCAATCTCTTCCATAGAAAGGTACTCCTAAAATGATTTTATCTTTAGAGGTTTTTGTAACCGCATAGCTAAGAATATTTTCTACCCAGCTGTAGCTTGCTATAGGGCCTGGCTCGCTTGTACTCCAATGCTCATCGTAAGCCATTATTCTAAGTGTGTCTGCAAACTTGCCTAAATTTTCATAGTCGTGCGCTCCAGGACCGTCCCACGTTATGCTGTCGCTCCATTTCGCTTGTACACAGACCGATAATAATTTGTTTTTTTCATGGAGTTTCTCTGCTAGTTTTGATATAAACAAAGTAAAATTGTCTTTATCTGAAGCATAAAGCCCTTCATAATCTATATCAATGCCATCATAATTATTTGAAATTACCAAATTAGTAATATTTGCAATGTGATTTTCCATTATAGTTGGATTTGAAAGTATTGTATGGACTAATGTTTTGTTGTATCCATTACTTATTAAAGGAATAACTTTTACTTTATTATCATGCGCAAACTTTACAAAAGTTTGGTTTCCAGCACCAGAATAAGAACTGAGGGTTCCGTCTGCGTTTGTTTTATACCAGAAAGGTAAAACTTCATCAAAAAGCTCAATGTTATTACTAAATGTGCTCATACCACTACCCCAAGCCCAATAGGGAAGCCAACCTGAGACTGTGCGGAGTATGCTGTCCTTGATAGGTGTCGTGTAGTTTGCGGCGCACCAAGTATCGTTTCTGCCCCGATACCAAAATCTATACCATTCGAGGCTGCCATTTCTCACCAACTCAAACGCTGTGAATGTTTGAGCATTAAATGTTCTATTCACAATGGGGTAGGTGGTTCCTGGACCCGTACGTACATTCAAAGATGTTGTCACATTAACTTTAAATTTTATATTTTCATTTACGATTGTGGTATATCCAAAATCTGCGCAACACCATGCGTTTCTATAATCATACCAAAAATGCCACCACTTTACGCCCGTCGCATTAATTACATATTCGTATGCGATGTATTCTTGATTTGATTTTATTTTACCTAATGGAATATTATAAGGCGGGGCAGTTCCTGGCCCGATCCTTACATTGAGTTCACTTGTATTAACTCTGAACTGTATACGTTCAGTAATATTTTTGTCCAAAAAATGATAAAAATTCGCACGGTTATAAGTCGACGGGAAGAGATAATCCCAAGATACATGATATTGACTTGACGAGTGGGCATTTACTTTACAGCTGCTGCCGTTTCCTTCTACAACAATTACTGCATGTCTATATAGATCTCCGCCTGCTGTACCGTAAATAATCACGTCGCCCACGGTGAGATTGTCCGGCGGGACACCAGAATTCTCAATAAACGAATAATATGTTAGTTGATGAGTTTTTAAGTTCGCTGCTAAGTCATCGCAATTAATTAGGGTTCCGCTTTGATTAGTATAGTAGCCCAGCCCCGCTCCGTTTCCATCAGAGCCTTTCCATAAACTTATGCCACCTGCAATTAAGCACTGAGATACAAAGTTCGCGCAATCGCCACCCATTCCGGCATAGTTTCCGTAGTCTGGATTGTAACCGTTCCACCAAAGATCCGCATAACCTCTCGCTGCTATTCTGTCATAATAAGGTGTGTCTGAAAGTGGAGAAAGTTGTTTTGCGTTGATCATTCTTGACGGTGTCGCGTGTTCGTTCGCAGTTCTTCTCGACAAATCACAATTTTCGATTTCGAAGTTTGGTTGTGTTAAAACAATCTCGCAACTCGCAGTGAGCGAGAGGAATAAGAAGAGCACTCCTAAAAGGATACATAGCATTTTTCGCATTATGTTATTTATTGTTGCCTCTGGTATAAAAAGCTAGCGCTCAGATTGTGCTCCCGCCGGGAATTTCATGGGAGTAGTCAGTACTTTATTCCTATCTACTTCTCCTTTGAACCCGGGTCTGAGGCTCGAGAGGCCCCGATGATTAACCGGACTACACCACGGGAGCGCAGCCCTTTTACTGGCTTTATACTAAAAATATAAAACTGAGTAGATAAACCTTTTTAGGCTTAAAATAATTTATAACTGTGAAAGCTGAGGATTACGAAATACTTGGTAAGAGAGCTTACAACGAAAAGAACTACAAAGATGCGGCCAATTACTTTACGAAAGCTTTAGAGCTAAGGATGGATAAAAATTTACTTTATGAGATTGGCTTGACATTTTATAAACTTCAAAATTATGATGACGCAATTAAATACCTCAGAAAGGCTTTGGAACTAGATTCTAAATTTAAAGAAGCTTGGGAAACGTTAGCTGATGCTCTGTGCTTAGTATGGAAATTTAGGGAAGCTGTAAAATGCTATGAAAAAGCTTACGAACTGAGTTATGAGCCTAGCTTAAAGGAGAAAATAACCTCTTTGAGACTTATATGGGATTACTGAGAAAATGGAATTAAAAGAATTTACTAGGAAATACGGTAAGAAATATTCTGAAGTGCTTTCAATCAATTTAGAGAAAGAGCCTTTTAAGTGGTTTCTTGCAAGCATTTTGTTCGGTGCTAGAATAACTGAGAAGATAGCAATCAATACTTATAAGGAATTGGAGAATGAAAATCTAGTAGAGCCTCGAAAAATAATAAAGGCAGGCTGGGACAAACTTGTAGAATTACTGGATCGAGGAGGCTATGTAAGATACGACTTTAAAACTGCTGATAAACTTTTGGAAGTTTCTGACAATATAATAAAGAAATACGGTAAAATTGAGGAAATTCATAAAAGAGCGCTCGATTCTAAAGATTTGGAAGCTCGCTTAAAAGCGCTTGGAAAAGGTGTTGGCGATGTTACTGTTAGCATTTTTCTGAGAGAGCTTCGCGGAATATGGTATAAAGCAGACCCTGAACTAAAAGGTTTGGCGTTACAAGCGCTCAGGAATTTAGGTATAATAAATGCAAAAGAATACTGCAAGCTCGAAAATATTAATTTAGCAAACTTCGAAACCGCACTTGTTAGATTAGCTAAAAATTTCTGTAGAAAGAAAAAATGTAATATATGTCCTGTAAAAGAAATTTGTAGATTTACTTAAATGACGGCCTGATTTTTTCGCGCTCTATTTTTACCCCTGCCGGAGCTAACACTAGCATATTCCTGCCTATACCTGCAAGGTCGCCGTTGATATCTTGAGCTAACCGCTTAAGCTCAGATGTTACTCTTCTGAACGTAAAATCGTCTCCAGCTATAGGCGAAAAATCTAGTAGTAGCAAATCGCCGTCGTAGACAGGGGTTGTTAAATCACTTAAATCTTCATACCTATATATCTCAGCTACTCGTATATGCATCTTAGCACTCACTTCTTCTTTCTTGCCTGTCTCACTCCACTCAGTTAAATCTACGTACTTTTCACCTTCAGCAACAGCTTTTTTCTTCTTCAATATCCTTTCGAAGAATCCCATGATAATCCCACTCTCAGTTCCAATATTAACGTAGCTGGATATAAATCTTTTTCTTTACAGAATGTTATTAACAAAACGAATGAGGATATCGGATTTAGGGCTAGACGAAAGAATTATTACACTTTTCAAAGAGTTAGGTATAGAAGAGCTGTATCCGCCTCAAGCAGAATGTATAAAATATGTCCTAGCCAAAGATAATTTAGTACTAGCAATTCCTACGGCGAGCGGTAAAACGCTTGTTGCTTATTTAGCAATTCTAAATTCGGTGTTGGAAGAGCATGGCAAAGCCATGTACATAGTGCCTTTAAGAGCGCTAGCATCTGAGAAATACGAAGAGCTGAAAAAATTCGAATCTTTAGGTTTGAAAGTTGCTATTTCTTATGGCGACTTAGATGCTCCGGAGCCGCAACTAGAGCAGTTTGATATTATCGTAGTAACTTCTGAGAAGGCAGATTCTTTACTAAGACATAAGACACACTGGCTTACTAGCTTGACTACTCTAGTAGCTGACGAAATACATCTTATTCACGATTTTACTAGAGGACCTACTTTAGAAGTTATACTTACTAGATTTAAACAGCTTAATCCCAAAGCTCAAATTATTGCGCTTTCTGCAACTATTAATAATTCAGAAGAGCTTGCTCAATGGCTGGATGCAAAGCATTTCAGAAGCGACTGGAGGCCAGTACCTTTGAAAAAAGGTGTTTTGGAAGAAAATATAATATATTTTTCAGACGGTACTGTGAAAGAGCTAGAAGATAGAGAGCCTATAAAAGCACTTTTTCTAGATGTTTTAAAAGATAACGCTCAACTACTAATATTCGTAAATACACGAAGGTCAGCGGAAGCGCTTGCAGTAGCGCTCTCCAACTTAACTTCTAACTATTTAAATAGTGAGGAAAAAAATCAGCTTAGAGAGCTTAGCGACGAACTCGTTGAGGTGCAAGCTGAGCACACTTCGTTAGGCTCTGAGCTAGCAAAATGCGTTTCTAAAGGAGTGGCATTCCATCATGCTGGCTTGAGTAATGCGCAACGCTCACTTATAGAGCGCACTTTCAAAAATCGTCTAATTAAGTGCATTGTAGCAACTCCTACTTTAGCTTGGGGCGTTAATTTACCTGCACGTAGAGTTGTAGTTAGAGATCTATGGCGCTATGACAGTGCTCTTGGTGCTTCACCGCTCTCTGTACTTGAAGTCTTACAGATGATGGGAAGAGCAGGCAGACCTCAATACGATAGTTATGGTGAAGCTATACTTATTGCAAGAAATGAAGCTGAGAGATTTAAAATATTAGAAAATTATCTACTCGGCGAAAGTGAAAATATCTGTTCTAAGCTAGGAAATGAAAGCGCTCTGAGAACACATCTTTTAGCTAGCATTGCAACAGGATTCGCGCACGACTATCAAGGACTAAGAGATTTTTTAGTACGTACTTTCTTCGCATATCAAAGAGCAAATAACATAGAGATTGAGAAGCTTGTAGAAACAGTGGTGAAATTCCTTATAGAAAATGAATTTGTGATAGAAAGAGATGAAAAACTTATACCAACTAAATTTGGGAAGCGCATCTCAGAACTCTATATAGATCCGCTTTCAGGTATAGTTTTAAGAGATGCTTTAAAAAAAGCTCGTAAAGCAAAAACTACAGATTTTTCATGGCTTTACACAATATGCTCTACACCGGATATGCCTTTAATATATCCTAGAGGAAAAGATAAATGGCTAGAAGAAGAGCTTGTAATTCGTGAAAATGATATTTTAGTTAAAGATCTCAGTTACGAGTTTGAACTGGCTTATCTAAAAACTACATGCTTACTTAACGATTGGAGTAGTGAGTGCACTGAGGAGTACATATCAAAGAA
>JASEFT010000008.1:10102-18705 GCA_030018475.1 Candidatus Thermoplasmatota archaeon | reverse complement strand
TCAAAGACCGATACTTCAGAATGGCTTCTTTACTCAATGCGCGAGCTTGCTAAGTTATTTAATCCCTCAGTCATGCCAAGACTTAGCAAACTTATACTTAGAGTAAGATATGGTGTAAAAGAAGAGTTGCTAGAATTGGTTGCTCTAAAAGGAATAGGCAGGGTAAGAGCTAGAGCTTTGTTTAAAGCAGGCTTTAGAAACTTGAAAGATTTGAGGAAAGCAAGTGTTGAAGAGCTTGCTAAAGTTGAAAAGATAGGTCTTGCAGTTGCAAAAAGTATTAAAGAACAGATACGCTGATTTACAAAATCGGCAATAGATTATCAACTTCCCATTCTGTAACTTTTATTCTGTACTCACCCCATTCCTCTTTCTTAATATGCAGAAAATGCTTGAATAAATGTTCTCCTAGCGTTTCTTTAATAAGTTTGCTATTTTCCATTAATGAAAGAGCATGCCCTAAATTGCTGGGCAGAGTATCGATACCAAAGCGCTTGCGCTCCTCTTCACTCATTTTATAAATATCTCTTTCCACTGGCTCCGGCGGATAAATTTTATCTTTTATCCCTTTCATGCCTGCAGCAAGCATTACTGCAAATTGCAAATAAGGATTGCCTGCAGGATCAGGATTTCTTAACTCAAGTCTTGTTTTCAAGACTCTACCAGCAGGAACTCTTATCAAAGCGCTTCTGTTGCGGTTAGCCCACGAGATATATACAGGTGCTTCAAAGCCTGGAACCAATCTTTTATATGAGTTCACCCATGACGCGAGTATTGCACAAGTCTCTTTTGCGTAGCGCAACAATCCTCCTATAAAACAGAAAGCCTTATCACTCAGTTGATATTCACCTTTCGGCTCGTAAAAGATATTATTGCCTTTTAAGTCAAACAATGATTGGTGCACATGCATACCGCTACCACAAACTCCAAATATGGGTTTAGGCATGAATGTAGCGTAAAGAGAATATTTCTGCGCAATTATTTTAGTTACGTATTTCATCATTGTTACTCTATCTGCAGTTGTTAGCGCATCAGAGTAGCGAAGGTCTATCTCATGTTGCCCTGGTGCTACTTCGTGGTGCGATGCCTCTACCTCGAATCCCATTTGGTTAAGATAGCCTACAATCTCTTTTCTAACGGTATCGCCACGATCGCGCATTAAATCAAAATAAGTACCTGAGTCGCTTGGCTTCGCTACTGGGCTACCATTAGTATCTAGTTGGAACAGAAAGAACTCATACTCAGGGCCTGCATTAAAAACCAAGCCTTGCTTTTTAATAATTGCTAGTTGTCTTTCTAAACAGTATCTGGGGTCGCCTTCAAAGCGCTTGCCTTTGGCATCGTAAATATTGCAGATTAGTCTGGCAGTTTTTAGATTATCAGCAGTCCAAGGAATTACTAGAAAAGTTTTTGGATCTGGCATAACGCGCATATCACTTTCTTCAATAGTTGCATAGCCTAGAACTGAGGAGCCGTCGAAGAAGACACCATCAACAAGAGCTTTCTCTAAGTTTTCTGCAGGAATGGAAACATTTTTTACTGCTCCTAGAATATCCATAAACTGAAGCTGAATGAATTTTACTTTCTCTTTTTTTACTCTCTCTAAAATTTCTAATTTTAAATCTCTCATTTTCTCTTCTTCTTTTTCTTCCTCTCCTTTAATTCAAATAATAAATTTTCAAGCCATTCTTTAATCCAGTTTCTATGTACAGGAACATCTTGAGCCATTAATTTTAGGTATCTACCAGATCGTATATAATATTTACTATGCAAAAATCAATCGTTTGGTTTGATTTTTCCTTAAAAATCGTTCAATGCACTGAAAAAATTTAATATAGCAGAAATTATTTTAGATATTATGGACAAACTCGATCTAGAGATAATAAGGAGCTTAAATTTAAATGCACGTAAAAGTTTTAGAGAGCTTGCAAGAGAGCTAAGAGTATCATTGAGTACTATAAGTGCAAGAGTGAAAAAATTAGAAAATGAGGTTGTGCTTCTCGGTTATGCGCCAATAATAGATGCAGAAAAACTAGGCTACGAGCTTTTTGCTATTGTAGAGCTCAGAATATCAAAAGGTAAATTAATCGAGGTACAGAAGAAAATTGCAAAAGACAAAAGGGTTTATGGAGTTTATGACGTAACTGGCGAGTACGATTCTATTGTTATGGCAAGACTCAGAAACAGACAAGATTTAAATAATTTTATAAAATCGCTACTTAGCATGGAATATGTTGAAAGAACAAATACCCACGTAGTTCTGAACATAGTAAAAGAGGAGAAAAGAGTGCTTGTTTGATAGAAAGAACTAAATTACCGTAAGTCTATTAAAAAGTGGAATGGCTGTAAAAATTATAGAACTTACAAGTATAGAAGCGCGGAGATTCTCTAAAAGAGGTGAGAAGTTCCCTGCTCTAAGGATAGACAATACCAGTACTGTAACTGCAATTACAGAGATTAGTGATAAAGAAGCTAATATAGAGTTTAGATTTACCACAAGCTATGGCGCGATAGGGACTATAAAAATAGAAGGTAAATTGACTTTTGAAGGTAATGCTTCAGAGCTCGCTACACAATGGTCTCAAACCATGAACATGCCTGAAAACGTAGCTAATGAAGTTCATAACGCAATAATGCAAACCTGCATGCCTGAAACTGTTTTCTTAGCTAGAGATTTGCATTTACCCCCGCCTATCCCTTTGCCACATATAGATATCAAAAAGAGGAAAGAGGGCAAAGTTGGAGGACCTGAGGTAGCGTAATTTAAAAAAGAAAGGCTTCCTATAGACCCTTATAACACTATTTCAGAGCTTGATGAAACTAACAGTCTCAGCCGTACATCTGCGGTGCATAAGTAGGTTCTGCAGCAGGCTTCGAGTGCTCCCTTAATACTCTCAAATACTTCTCAATTCTTTCTGCTTCTTCATAAAGAGGTGTGACATCTATTTTGAGTGCAGGTATGAATAAATCAATTACTTCAATTACTCTAGCTGCAGCTCTCGCATCAGGCATGTCAGGCCTTACTTCTGCGAAAAGCGATATAACATCAAAGTTTGCTCTTCGCCCTTCATTAAGTAAAACACCGCTAACACCTGTAACAATGCCTGTTTCAAGCTGCTTTATCTGATATTTTCTCAAATCTGCTCTTGCACTGTCAGTACTCCCCACACAGTATACGTCAAGCTTTTCATCTTTTTTAGAAACTGATAAGCCTTCAGGTATGACTATACGTTTGCATTTATGCTCTATTGCCCATTCTAGAATTGTTTTTGCAATAGCTCTTGCTAGATAAGGTGTAGGAGTGAATTCAGAAAGGAACACCGCAACTTTGCTTTTTTCATCTGCATATATTCTAGCTGGGAATTTAGGTTTAGACGCATAGACCATTGAGACTGCAGGGAAGTCAGGCGAGTCGAGAGCACTTATTTGGTCTAAGTTCAAAGCTCCTATCAGATAGTTAGCTGCTATTGTAGATACTAAACCAACTGTTGGGAAGCCGTCTACTATAGTTGCTCCCCTAAGATCCATATCTTTGAATTTATGGATTTTTATTTCAACCATTTTTCATCATTAACTACAAAATAATTTTAATCATACTTAAAATCTCCGTTTAGTATTCCCATAGAGGTAGCACTCGCTCGTAGCCTAAAAGCTTAACGCCAGTAATTGCAGCTGTATCATAGGTTAGAGCTCTTAAATTCTCAGGGCTTAGTTCCTCTAAAGAGCTTGCTCCTGTTGTTACAAGCAGAGCTTTGAGCTCTTCAGCTAATTTTTTCATCATATTTGAGACTACTTGACCTACGATTTTCCAATCGCCAGGTTTATCTTCTAATATCAATCCAACACCATCAGCACCTAGAGCAATAACTTTCAAAATATCCTCAGCATTTCTCAAATTTGCTAATACTAACAGTTTAGAACTTGCCCTTGCTTCTGAAATTGCTTTTAGCGCTGGTGGAATAGCTCCTAAAACTGGGAAATAACTGCAATCTATCGCTATAGCTTCTGGTTTGTTGGCTAGTGCTTGCTTTGTACATTCGTAAATATTTCTAGTAGCTACTTTAGCTATAATTGGGCACTCGTGACTTGTAATTTCTTTTAAAAGCTCTAACTCCTTAGGATTCTCGTAATACGCTACTGTTGCATCTGAAGAATCTAAATTCTCTATCTCAGGCCATTCTGTAATTACTGTTCCATTATTACTCTTAACAATTTCAATTTCCTCATTGCTTTTGCAAATTGAGAAACTATTTGCTAAACAGCCTGCGTAAGCGAAGCCTAGGTTGGGTGTTTGAGGCGCTAAGAAAATAGGGGTTGTAAACTTAAGGTTGTTAAGCTCGAAGCTCAAACTCACTTCTTTGCTTTCAGAAGGTTCTTTGATTAACAGCAAACTCTCTAAATTATGTGGTATTGGCTTATCACGTTTGATCTTCTTTTTCTCAATTTCTAAATATCTCGCTTTTTTAAGCTTTTCCAAAAGTTCTTTTTCTATAAAGCCAGCAACTTGCGCTTTATCATCTTCACTTAGGCTATCAAGCTCTATTTTAGCTTTTCTTTTTAGTTCGCCAGCCACTAAAATATTACCTCCTTTAAATTCTCCAATACTTTCCACATCACCTAAAACTACAATAGTGCCTGAGCTCATTTTATAGCCTAACTCTTTACCTGCGTCACCTCTAAGTATGAGTGTAGAGCCTTTGTTATAAGCCCCGAAGAAGTCGCCAGCCCTGCCATCAACTGTAATTCTTACGTCTTTAGCTATGTTGACAGCAATGCAATCCTGCCGGTCTAAGTTACTCACTTTAACCGATTTCTCGGTTTTGAGCTTCTCATACAATACTTTGTTTATTTCGCGTGTGGTTGTAATAGCCATGATTTTATTAATACTCTTCTGGCAACTCCTGTAGCTGTTTCGCAGTAAATACAGGACCGTCTTTGCAAACGTAAATATTGCCAATATTGCATCTACCGCATTTGCCTATGCCACATTTCATTCTCATTTCTAAAGTAGTGTATATCTGCTCTTGTACAAAGCCTAGTTTTAGAAGGTTTTGAATAACTAATTTAATCATTATTGGCGGGCCGCATGTTATAGCAATTGCGTTTTTAGTAGATGGTTTTAGAGCTAAGACATAATCAGGTACAAACCCTACAAATCTAGTCCAGCCTTCTTCATGCTTATCAATCGCAAGCTTTACTTCTATGTCTTTGCTTTTCTCTAGCTTGAATAATTCTTCCTTATAGACCAAATCTCCCTGAGTTCTTGCGCCGTAAATTAACAAGAGCTTGTTATAGTTTTTTCTCTCGTCTAAAGTGTAATTTATTAAAGATCTTAAAGGCGCTAATCCTATACCACCGCCGATATAGAGAAGATTTTTATTTTTCCAATGCTCCACTGGAAAGCTATTTCCGTAAGGTCCTCTAATACCAATCACATCGTTTTCCTCCAGTCTATGTAAAGCAGTTGTTACCTTACCCATCTTTCTAACACTAAGCTCAATGTAGCCCTTTTGAGTTGGCGATGAAGCAATAGCTGCTGGGAATTCTCCCTCTCCAAGCACAGAGACCATTACAAACTGCCCCGGCTTATAACTAAAATTTTTCTCTTTTGTAAACACCAGCTTGTAAGTGTTAATATCTAAAGTCTCTTTCCTTATACTCTCGATTTTTGCAATCTCAGGTATGTAGGGGTTAATCATTTTTCTACACTTACAGAGTTTATTTTAGATAGTATTTCTGTGACATCAATATTCACAGGACAATGCTCAATACATCTACCACAACCAACGCATCCTAAAATATTAAAATTATCGTGAAGATATTTGAATTTATGATAGATTCTATTTCTTACTCTATATTTTTGAGTTGGTCTTGGATTGAAGCCGGAGGTTTGCAAAGTATAAATTTGATGCGTACAATAATCCCAAGTTCTTATTCTAGCGCCTTTTGTTCTGCTAGCACTAAGCTCATCGTTAATATCGAAGCAGTGGCATGTGGGGCATAAGTATGCGCAGATTCCGCAGCCGATGCATTTCTCTCCTATAGATTCCCAGATTGTAGCATCGTAAATATTCTCAAGTTGATCTGGGATTTTATTAATACTTAAGTGGCGGACGATCTTTTTCTCTGCTTCTACTTGAGCTTCAGCTCTTTTTTCTTCTTCTTTTTTAGTAGGTTTCGAAAACAGCTCATCAGCTACTTTTATAGTTTTAGCACCTCTTTCAGTCACTATTTCTACGTAATAACTTTCGCCAATATCTGTAAGTAGCAAGTCTAAATTTTCTTTAGAGAATGGGGTGCTACCGAGCGAGGTACAGAAGCAAGTAGCTTTGGGGTTTGGACAGCTCAATCCTATAAGTATTGTGCTTCTCCTTTTGGTCAGGTAGTAGTTGTCCTTGTACTCGTTATCAAACACTTTATCGAGTAGTGAAAAACTCTTTGCATCGCAAGGTCTTATTCCTAAGATTATTTTTTCTTTTTTACTATTCTCTGGCATTTCTATTTCTGCAGATTTTCTGCCTAACTTAAATTTGAATAGCGTTTCAGATTGCGTGAATAATATTTGTTTAGGTGGTTTTGTAGAATTGTAATAATCGTATGCTATCTCAGAGTTTGTATTTATTGCTGAGAAATTGATTAAATCGTTTTCTTTTACAGGCGCATAGAGCTCGTATTCTTTTAAAAGCTTGCTCACAAATTCTTGAATTTTTCGTTTTAATATTATTCTAGATACTTCCATTTCTTATCACATTATAAACTCGGCTGGATCTTTAGGGTCAAAGCTTGCAAGTAAAGGCTTTGCTTTTGGATCGATGCCTGCTTCGTAATTGAACATTTCAAGCACTTCTTTCTCTAGCTTTTTAGTTAATGCTCTTACCGGTATATTCATGGGGCATGCGCGCTCGCACTCTTCGCATCCTATGCATCTTCCAGCCAGATGCAAAGCTCTCATTAAATGGAATTGCAAATTTTCTTGTAAGTTAGGCGAAGCCCTTATCCAAACTGGCGTAGTCTTTTCTGCAATACATTCTTTGCAATAGCAAAGTGGGCAAATATTTTTGCATGCATAGCATCTTATGCATTTACTAAATTGCTGTTTCCAATAGTTCCAGCGCTCTTCCAAAGATAAAGATTCTAGTTTCTTGATATCTTCGTAAGGCTCTTCTACACTTTCGACCTTTTTAGGCTCTCCTATAAGAACATCGTAAATTAAAGGTGTAGGATATTTGCAAGAGTTGCATTTATCGAATACTATCTCTTGTTTGGGAATATTGATTTTCTTTCCATCTATTTCAAATATAAACTTATCTTCTACAAGCTCTGCAGAGCTAAACTTTGCATTCTCGTGTATTTTAAGCTCTTTAAGTTTCACAGCCAATTTTCTAATGTCAACTATTCCCTCGCAAACAATTCCTATTATCACTAAAGAATCTCTGGCAATAATATTTTCCTGTATAAGCTGGACAAGCGCTCTTGAATCGCATCCTTTAACTACAATACCTATTTTCCTCTTTTCTTCTTTGCCTACAATGAATCTTTCTGTTAATGGTTTTGTAAGATAGACAGTAAGATTATTACTGCAGAACGGCGAGAATATAAATTTATCTATGTCTTCTAAACTTTTTGCGAAGGAGGGTGTAACTCTTAAGCTATCGCTGCCTTTTTCATAGCCTATTATATATTTTAAATCAGACGTTGAGATAATTTTCTTAGACTCTTCTCTGAGTTTATCTTCAATGCTTACCACTCTTCTATTCTCCTTAGCTCTTGATTTATAGGGCCTAACTTCTTCAGATCATTAACCATTTTCTTAGCTATATCTGCGAATTTTTTACCTTCCGATGCAGAGACCCATGCTACAAATAGTCTTTCAGGCTCTATGCCTACGAATTCTAATAACTTTCTAGTAAGTGCTAATCTGCGCTTTGCGTAAAGGTTGCCATACTGATAATGGCACTCGCCTGGATGGCAGCCAGCAACAAGCACGCCATCTATACCGTTCTGAAAAGCTCTGAGCACATATAGGGGATTGACTCTACCTGAGCACATAACTCTAATCGCTCTAATGTTCGGCGGGTATTGCATTCTACTCACGCCTGCTAGATCAGCGCCTGCGTAGCTACACCAATTGCAAAGGAATGCCAATATTTTAGGTTCGAATTCTTTTTCCATTTTTTTCTCCTTTTAAGCAAGCCCATCTATAGCACTAATCATTTGTAGATCTTTGAAATGCGCCTGCTGGATAGCGCCGTTTCTGCAGCCTGCGGAACAAGCTCCACATCCTTTGCATAGCGCTTCATTTATAGATGCTATATTCACTGTGACTCCAAATAGCTTGGTAGATTTTAATTCTATCGCTTTGAAAGGGCATAGCTCTATGCACATACCGCATCCATTGCATAGAAATTCATTTACTTTTGCAACTATCCCTTCAGTTTCTACAACGCCTTTCGCAAGTAGAGAAACTGCTTTAGATGCAGCGCCACTTGCTTGCGCTACACTATCTGGTATATCCTTTGGCGACTGACAGCAGCCTGCAAGAAAGATACCGTCTGTGAACGTATCTAAAGGTCTTAGTTTGGGATGCGCTTCTAATAAGAAACCGT
>JASEFT010000008.1:8099-9398 GCA_030018475.1 Candidatus Thermoplasmatota archaeon | reverse complement strand
GGGAACGGTATGTAGACCGCGCCCCTCTTACCAAGACCGAGATCAAACTCGTTAGGGATTCTATCTTTGAGCCTACATGCATTTGCACATTCGCCGCAGCCTACACATCTATTCTCGTCGATATAACGTGGTCTCTTTCTGACTTTAACTTTGAAATTACCAATATAGCCCTGGACATCAACGAGCTCAGCATAAGTTATTAGCTCTATATTCTCATTCCTTGCAACTTCTACCATTTTAGGTGTGAGTATGCAAGCAGAGCAGTCTAAAGTGGGGAATGTTTTATCTAGCTGCGCCATTCTGCCACCTATCGAAGGGGAGCTTTCAACAAGATAAACTTTAAAGCCAGCATCTGCAATATCTAGCGAAGTTTGTATTCCTGCAATACCTCCTCCGACAACAAGCGCTTTAGGAATAATATTAACTTCTCTTGTACTTAAAGGCTCTAAATATATTGATTTATACACAGCGCTTCTCACTAGTGCCATAGCTTTCTCAGTAGCTTCTTTTATGTCTTGATGAACCCAAGAGCAGTGCTCTCTAATATTAGCCATTTCAAAACAATATTGATTTAAGCCTGCTGCTTTGCATGCATTTCTAAAAGTAGCTTCATGCATGCGTGGCGAGCAAGATGCAACTATTACTTTATCGAGTTTCAGCTCTTTAATATCCTCTTTTATCAGCTCCTGACCAGGCTCAGAGCACATATATTTGTAATATCTAGTGATAGCTACATGTGGCAGAGAATTAACATACTCAGCAACTTTAGGCACGTCTACGGTCTTTGCAATGTTTATACCGCATTCGCAAACATACACGCCTATTCTCATTTTTCTTTTCCCCTGAAGAGCTTTTCTTTTTCTTTCTTAAAGAAAAAGAAAAGGGCTTCTTTCATGTTAGCATCGCTCCGATTTGGGCAAGTATCTGTACGCTCTTGAAATGCTGCATTGAGACAGCGCCTGAAGGGCAAGCGGCAGAACAAGCGCCGCAACCCTTGCATAATATATCGTTTACAGTCATGATTTTCTCTTGTTCGTCATACTTCAAAGCTGAATAACTACAAAGCCCTTCGCATATTCTGCAGCCGCTACATCTGTCTTTATCTATTACTCCATAAAGTGGCTCCACTTCTACCTTACCTTGCGCAAGTGGAATGCCTGCCTTTATTGCAGCACCAGAAGCTTGCGCTACACTATCTGGTATATCTTTTGGCGACTGACAGCAGCCTGCAAGAAAGATACCATCTGTGAACGTATCTAAAGGTCTTAGTTTGGGATGCGCTTCTAATAAGAAACCGTC
>JASEFT010000008.1:0-7938 GCA_030018475.1 Candidatus Thermoplasmatota archaeon | reverse complement strand
GCTCACGCCGTTTGTACGTAACCCCTTCAGCTTGTACTCTTGTATAAAATTCCTCAAAACCTTTCCCGAAGGCTCTAACATCAGTATAAAAAATCGTTACATTTGCTCCAGGCAGTTTTTCCCTGACTAAATGCGCCTGCTTTGCAGTGTACATACAGCACACTCTTGAGCAGTATTGATTACCATCTTTCTCGCGCGAGCCCACGCATTGTATGAAAACTACATTCTTTGGTTTTTTACCGTTAACTGTAATCTCGCCTTTAGTAGGCCCAGAAGCGTTACAGAGTCTTTCAAATTCTAGCCCAGTAATAACGTTTTTACCGTTATAACCGTATTCTGGTCTTAACTTGGGATCAAGTGTATCATAGCCTGTAGCTACCAGTATTGTACCTACTTCCAATTCAATAATTTCCTCTTTTTGATCGAAGTTTATAGCGTTTGCAGGACAGGCTTTTTTGCACAAAAGCTCTTTACCGCACTTGCCTTTTGTAAGATATAAACAATGCTCAGGATCAATTACATATTTTAAAGGCACTGCCTGCGGGAACGGTATGTAGACCGCGCCCCTCTTACCAAGACCGAGATCAAACTCGTTAGGGATTCTATCTTTGAGCCTACATGCATTTGCACATTCGCCGCAGCCTACACATCTATTCTCGTCGATATAACGTGGTCTCTTTCTGACTTTAACTTTGAAATTACCAATATAGCCCTGGACATCAACGAGCTCAGCATAAGTTATTAGCTCTATATTCTCATTCCTTGCAACTTCTACCATTTTAGGTGTGAGTATGCAAGCAGAGCAGTCTAAAGTGGGGAATGTTTTATCTAGCTGAGCCATCCTACCACCTATGCTGGGCGAAGATTCTACTAAATAAGTTTTAAATCCTTTATCTCCTAAATCTAAAGCTGCTTGAATACCTGCTACACCGCCACCAAGCACAAGCGCTTTTGGTATAACTGGTACTTCTTTTTTCTGGAGCAGCTCTAATAAAGAAGCTCTAGCTATCGCTGCTTTTACGAGTGCCAACGCTTTCTCAGTAGCTCTTTCTTTATCTTGATGAACCCAAGAGCAGTGCTCTCTAATATTAGCCATTTCAAAACAATATTGATTTAAGCCTGCTTCTTCACATGCATTTCTAAAAGTAGGCTCGTGCATGCGCGGTGAGCAGGAAGCCACTACAACTCTATCTAACTTTAATTCTTTAATATCTTTTTTTATAAGCTCTTGTCCCGGCTCTGAGCACATGTATTTGTAGTATTTAGCAGCAGCTACATTTTCTAATTTCCCAAGCTCTTCTACAACCTTAGGCACATCAACAGTACTAGCAATATTGATACCGCATTCGCAGATATATACGCCGATCCTTGGTTTTGACTCAGCCATTTTTTCTCATTGTTTTTTGTTAATAGAAAATATTCATCTATAAAATTATCAATTTTCTTCTTCTTAAGCGTTCGTCAAACCGCTTTTTTATCACGCTTTTTCTTTACGAGCCAAGAGTATTGCTTAAAGCCGAAGTCCCAATTCTACCTGAAGCCTTTAGCCTTTTTCATTAATTCATCTAAACAATCTAAAAGATTTGCCATCTCCTTTAATTCTCTCTCTGTGATTGTGTAATATTCGTGTGAAATTAAATTTCTCAAAAATATAAGTCTCTTAATATTTTCTAGAGTCTTGTTGCCTATTATTTTCTCGTTATATAAGAATTCAAATATCTCTCTGTATTTAGACGGATATCCTAGTCTTTTTTCAGAAACGATCAGCTCTCCTAAATCTATTGTTGCATTAACTGCCTGAAAGCATTCCATTGCGAGTGCACTAAAAACCAAATAATTGGATAAATCTTGCTTGCTAAGTTCTTTTGCTTTTCTTTTATGTTTTTCTATTCGTGATATTGCTGAAGCTAATCTTATCATGCTAATATCTTCTTGCTCATTCTTTCATACAAATAGGACATTTCCAAATAATCTCTTAACACTTCTCTTCTTATTTCCGAAAAAAATTTCTCATCTCTAATGAAAAGTGTCTTCCCGTGCTTCAATACTTCAAACTGTATATATAGCGGTAATTTATGGAAATTTACAACATCAAAAACATTTGAAGAGAAACTTGCTATGTCGGCTTCTACAGTTTTATCTGGGTTTTTCACTATGACAGCTATGTCTATATCAGAAAGAGGTTTCAATTTCTTCTTTGCATACGAGCCAAATAAGATTATTCCTGCAACTTTTGGATGTTTTTTTATGTCTTTTACAAGAACGGTTATCCCCTTTCTCATATTTATTACCCGATTGGTTGCTTATTGTAAATATGTCAGTTGTAATTTAAATAATTTTGCTACCGAGACTAATGTTGAGTTATTTCTTTTTTAGATACTCGTCAATAGCTCTTGCTGCTTTCTTACCTGCGCCCATCGCCGAGATAACAGTTGCAGCGCCTGTAACGATATCGCCGCCTGCAAAAATTTTCTCTCTGCTTGTCCTCCCGTTTTCATCAGTAACAATATTACCATGTTTTCCAAGCTCAAGACCTTTTGTAGTTCTTGGTATTAAGGGATTAGGGCTCTGCCCTATTGCAATAACAACAGTATCTATTTCCATTATAAAATTAGAGCCTTCGATCGGGATAGGCCTTTTTCTTCCTGACTCGTCAGGCTCTCCAAGCTTCATCTGGATGCATTCCATTTTCTTCACTCTACCTTGAGCATCGCCGTAGAATTTTACAGGGTTAGTAAGCAGCATAAACCTAACACCTTCTTCTTTTGCTCTAAGCACTTCTTCTTTACGTGCAGGCATCTCTTCTTCACTACGCCTATAAACTATCCAAACATATTCTGCACCCATTCTAAGTGCGCATCTTGCGCTGTCCATAGCTACATTGCCTGCACCTATAACCGCTACCCTCTTACCTACCTTTACAGGCGTGTCGTATTCCGGGAATTTATAAGCACTCATTAAGTTAACTCTTGTAAGGAACTCGTTCGCAGAATAGATGCAGCTAAGATTCTCGCCTTCTATACCCAGAAACATAGGCAGGCCTGCACCTGTACCGATAAAAATAGCATCAAATTCTTGCAAAAGCTCGTCCACAGAAATTGACTTTCCAACAACCATATTAGTTTGAATCTCAACACCCAATTTCTTCACATAGTCTACTTCCGCATCTACAACTGCTTTAGGTAATCTAAATTCAGGTATTCCATACCTTAATACCCCGCCTGTTTTGTGAAGAGATTCGAATATCGTTACTGAATGGCCGAGTTTAGCTAGTTCTGCAGCGCAGGTTAAGCCTGCAGGACCAGAGCCTATAACTGCAATTCTTTTATTTGTCTTTTTTGTGATCACGGGCTCTTTTATTCCTTTAGCACGCTCCCAGTCTGCAGCAAACCGCTCTAATCTACCTATAGCTACAGGCTCAAATTTTTTACCAAGTACACAGAGCTCTTCGCATTGCGTTTCTTGAGGACATACCCTACCGCAGATAGCAGGAAGAGCATTTTTTTCTTTTAGCTTGTCTATTGCTCCTTGAAAATCTTTATCTTTTATTAACTTGATAAATCCCGGGATATCTATTTCTACAGGACAGCCTTTTACGCATTCTGGCTTTTTACACTGCAAGCATCTGGTCGCTTCTAAGACTGCAAGCTCGTTATCATACCCAAGTGCAACTTCATTAAAATTTTTTATTCTTTCTTTAGGCTCTTGCTCAGGCATTTTAGTTCTAGGTATAACTTTTGCCATTTTACTTACCTTGATATCTTTCTAGCGCGTTCTTCTCCTCGTCAAGATAAACTTTTAATCTATTCATTAGCAAATCAAAGTCTACTAGATGAGCATCAAACTCAGGGCCGTCAACGCATGCGAATTTTGTTTTACCGCCCACACTGCATCTGCAAGCACCGCACATGCCAGTACCATCGACCATAATCGGATTCAGCGAAACGATAGTTTTTACTTTAAAAGGCTGAGTAGTTTTAGCAACGAATTTCATCATTATAGGAGGGCCTATAGCTATTACTCTATCAATTTTTTCACGCTCTAATATTTCTTTCAGAGGCTCTGTGACAACACCTTTTCTCCTATAGCTACCATCATCAGTTGTGATAAGGAGCTCATCGCTAACTTCTTTCACCTTTTGCTCCCAGAACAGTAAATCTTTACTTCTCGCGCCGATTATTGAAATTATTCGATTGCCTTTTTCTTTTAGCGCTCTTGCAATTGGATAGATAGGCGCTATGCCGACGCCACCTCCAACACAAATCACAGTACCAAAATTTTCAATCTCAGAAGGGTTGCCGAGAGGCCCAATAAGATCTAATATTTCATCGCCAACTTCTAATTTACCAAGCTGATAGGTACTCTTACCAACCTCTTGAACAACAATTGTAATAATTCCGTTTTCTCTATTGTAATCTGCAATTGTAAGTGGAATGCGCTCACCCTGCTCATCAATTCTCAAAATCACAAACTGCCCGGGTAAGCATTTCTTTGCAATCAGCGGAGCTTCTAAATCAAATAATTTAGTGTTAGTAGCAAGCTGTTCTTTTTTGATTGTTCTAGCCATATAAAATAGAATATTATTGGAAGTTTATAGTAATTTCTGATTTTTCTATACCCATCCTCTAAGCTTCATAGCTTCCGCAACTCTGTTCACAGAAACCATATAAGCAGCAGTTCTATTATCTACTTTGTGCTTTTCAGCCATTTCCAGAACATCTCTGAAAGCTTTTACCATCTTCTTCTCAAGTTTGTCATGAACTTCTTGCTCTTCCCAATAATAACCATAAGTATTTTGAACCCATTCAAAATAAGATACAGTTACGCCACCTGCGTTTGCAAGAAAGTCTGGGACAACGAATATTTTGTTCTTGTATAGAATTTTATCTGCTTCTGGAGTTGTAGGACCGTTTGCAAGCTCTAATAGTATTTTTGCTTTTATTCGTGCTGCATTCTTCTCTGTAATAACATTTTCAAGCGCTGCGGGGATAAGCACGTCTACTTTCAGCTCAAGAAGCTCTTCATTAGATATTGTCTTAGTTTCTTTAAAGCCAATAACGCTTTTTGTCTTTTCCTTATGCTCAAGAACTGCTCTCCAGTCCAAACCTTTCTCACTGTAAATGCCACCTTTGGAATCGCTTATAGCAACTATTTTAGAGCCGAAAAGCTCAGTAACAAGCTTAGCAGCGAACTGGCCTGCGTTACCATAACCTTGAATGGCTACAGTTGCTTTTTTCAAATCCAGACCTAAATGCTTAGCAGCCTCTTTTAAAATATACATTCCACCGCGTGCAGTTGCATCACCTCTTCCTGCTGAGCCGCCAAGCGGTATTGGCTTGCCTGTGATCATTCCTGGTACATTATAGCCTTTGAGCTTGCTGAATTCGTCCATCATCCAAGCCATTACCTGGGGATTTGTATAAACATCAGGCGCTGGAATGTCTTTCTCAGGCCCTATAAATGAGCTAATAGCTCTGATATAGCCCCTGCTTAATCTTTCTAGCTCACCCTGAGACATTTCTTTGGGATTGCATATAACACCACCTTTTCCGCCACCGTATGGTATATCAACGATGGCGCATTTCCAAGTCATCCATGCGGCGAGCGCTTTTACAGTATCAATAGTCTCTGCTGGATGATACCTTATACCGCCTTTGCAAGGTCCTCGGGCATCGTTATACTGCACTCTAAATCCCTGAAATACTTTTACTTTACCGTTATCCATCCTTACAGGTATGCTCACCTGTATTATCCGCATAGGCTCTCTTAGAATAGCATGCACCTGTGGATCTAATCCTAAGTTCTTAGCACAGATATCAAGTTGCTTTTGCGCTACTTCAAATGGGTTTGCTTCTTCAGCCATAATCTCAGCCGATAAAGGAGATAGTTTTTACATAAGAAATATTTTTCCGGAGCCGGGTTAGCACGAGATGATAGATAATAGTTAAATATTCTCAAATTTTATAGTTTTGACGCAAAATCCTCAATTTTTACGATTAACGAAGCTATAAATATTTTCTATTCCGGTCTTAGATCCCTTGGTAATGGTCTGTAGCACTACCTATATAAGCAGCTCTTTTCTTTGCGTTTTCTAGTTTGGTTTTTAATTATATCTTACTACTCAATGCCTAACTTTCTCCATTTTGATCTTGCTGTTATAATTTCAGGCGCTAGAAAACCAATTTGAAATTTTTGCGCTAAAGTAAATTCCCAAGGCTTGCGAGGTAGTTTAGTTGTAAGGTTACTGAGCACAAGCCTTATATTAGCAATATTTTCTCTTCTAACATTCTCTAGCTCTATGAAATGAACCATTCCTGAATGCGTTATTTTAGCGTCGTAAAGGTCTATGATAAACTCAGAAGGCTCTTTAATTACGAATCTAAAAGTATATGCAAATTTGGGTAGTGGAACGAGCACCATTATTTGAGTGTAATGCTTTTGAATCTGCTCGCGCTCAAACTTAAATTTTAGCTCCTCAAGAGATTCTCTTAATAAAGGAGCGAGAGTTTGTGCGCTGAAAGAGCTCGGTAGTCGGATCACAAAATGAGATATAGTAAAAAGAATAGATATAAATATTGGTGTTGTAGATTTAGAGAGGAATGGTCAATTTGATTATCTATCGAACACCGCAATGCGACCCTAGAAAATGCACTGCACTAAAACTTGCTAGATTCGGATATGCAGAATTAATAAAAAGCCCTAAATACTTGCCTTCAAACGCTGTTCTTCTAGACCCTACTGCAGAGAGAGCTTTCTCAAAAGAAGATCTGCTCTCTATAAAAAAGCATGGTCTCGTAGCACTCGACTGCTCTTGGGAAAAGGCTGAGAAAACATTTGAAAAGTTTGGCAAGCGCATGAAAAGAAGGGCTCTGCCTTATTTGCTTGCAAGCAATCCTGTAAATTACGGCAAGCCTGCGAAACTAACCACTCTTGAGGCTTTTGCAGCTTGTTTGTATATTTTAGGCTATAAACAGGAAGCTGATAAAATTTTAAAAATTTACACTTGGGGCGAGGAATTTTTAGAACTTAACAAACAGCCGTTAGAAGAGTACAGTAAAACATTAACTAGTAAAGAGATTATAGAAGTGCAGAAAAAATTTATCACTTAATTTTCATAGTGAGTCTTATCTTTCTGCCCATACTATCTGCAAGTCTTAAAGGCTCTGGGATTCTTGAAATAGAGAAATGCCTTACAATTTTTAGAGCTGTTGCTAAAGAAACTTTGTTGCCCGGAGATACGTAAATCGGTTTTGCATAAGTAGCGCTTTTTAAGCAGAAGCCAACGACCCTCTTTTTATAGAATATTTTAGAGCTTTCACCTACTTTCAAAGGCATTCTTTCAACCTTTCCGCAGAGCAGAGTTTTAGCTACACCAATGGTTGGAATATTCATAACAACTCCCACATGACTTGCTATCCCTATACCTAAAGGATGAAGTATTCCATTGCCGTCTATCATTAAAATATCAGGCTTTTTTATTAACTTGTTCACAACCTCTTTTATTGCAGGAAGCTCTCTAAACGCAAGATAAGTTGGAATATATGGGAAATTAACTTTTTTCTTGACTATTCTGACTCCCAAAATTTTTTTAGTTCTGTAATCAAAAGTAGCGCAGGCAGCAGTACCAGAATTATTATAATAACTCACATCTACCCCGCCTATAACATCTAATTTTTTAAATCTATCTTCTAATATTACTCTGCGCGCAAGCTTTTTTTGCAAAGCTCTTAGCTTTTTCAGGGGGTAACTTGTTTTGAAATTTCTAAAAATTATTTCTCTAAAGTTTTTTATTTTGTAATTTTCTATTTTAATGCCTTCGCTTCTGAGCAACGAGGCTTTTTTATCGACTCCAAACTTATAACCGCCAAGTTCGCCACTCTGATGCACCACTCTATGACATGGTATTATAATAGGCTTAGGATTTTCGTTAAGTATTCT
>JASEFT010000007.1 GCA_030018475.1 Candidatus Thermoplasmatota archaeon | reverse complement strand
CCTGGAAATGATAGGACGTTATTTTTATAAACCAGGGTAGTTGTGCCTGTTGCACCAGCTTTAATTGCCTCATCGCGCTGCTCAATTCCAAGCTTTATTTTAGAAGCTTTGTTTTTCACAATAACTGCACAGTTATATTTTCCAACCGTAAGTCCTGACTTTTCTAATGCTGTAGTTTGCAATCTATATTTTTCAAAAATTTTTTTTCCTTTCTCACTCAACTTTATACCTACTTGCTCAATCACAACAAAATCTTTAGCCTTAAAATATTTCAGAATTGTTCTTATAGTACCTTCTCCAACACCTACTTGCGAAGCTAACCTTTTCCTGCCAATTGTTTGCGTCAAGTAAATCTCGCGCAAAGTTTTCCATAAATGAACGTTTGTAAATTTTGGCAGAGCGCCTTTCATAAGAACACAGGTATTTTATCTTGAACTATTAAGTCGGTGAGCTTGTAAATATTGGCTAAATGCTCGTTTGCAACTTCCGAAGCTTCGTTTTTTATACCGTGTATTTTACTGCCTTCCTCCATTATCAGCTGAATTGAGCATCCATTCGGCTCGTCTATAGGCTTGCCTATCTGAGATACAATGCGCACATGCGCTTCTTTTATATCGTTGCTCAATTTTAATATATCTTCTGCAATTCTAAATGCCAATATATTATAGAGTTTGCCTACATGCGTAACTGGGTTTTTACCTGCATGTGCTTCCATACTCATTGGTCTGTGTGGCGCTATTACTCCATTAACTCGATTGCCTCTACCAACGCTACCATCATCGCCGTTCTCCATGCTCAAGCCTGTGACCGTGAGATAGACAATGTTTTTTTTGTAGTTATCTGCAGTGTTTATATCTACACTTACATCTCTATCAGTATATTTCAGCGCATTGTCTAGAATTATTTCCTTAAGCTCTTTCACGCTGCTTATATAATGATCCAAATCAGGTATTTTTTTACCAACCATTGCTACAGCTATAGTTAAATTGATTAAATCCTTTTTCCTTGTGCCCATTACCTTAACATCTTCGCCGAGCTCAGGCATAGTTTTTTTGAGCTTCCCGTTAATTAATTTCTCTGTGTGATAAACTAATTTCTCAGTTTCGCTCATCGGCGCATAGCCTACTCCAAAAGAGGTATCGTTTGCAAGTCTAACTTCACTTTCAAAAACTTTTCTTAGCTCAACTGAGCCCATAGAAATTTTACTATCCAGAATTACATCTGAATAGACATCAAGATGCTTGAACGTTTTTTTAAGATATGTTTTTGAGGAGTTAATTGCAATAGAGCCTACTGGCAATTTTTCGCCGCCAACATCTGTAGTGGCTCTTCCTACAAGCAGTATATAGATAGGCCAGACCATGCCTCCTCCGCCAAATTTAGGCGCTGATAAACCTCCAACTATTTGTACTTCGTCTGTATTAAAATGCAAAATTCTACCGAATCTTTTTAGATATTCTCTAGCTAAATTTCTAGCTACATTTTCTGCAAGCGCATCTGCAATACTGTCAGGATGCCCTAACCCTTTGCGTTCTACAAACTCAGTCTCCTGTTCCTCAATAGGCGTGTGCTTCAGCTCTTCAATGAAAATATTCCTTTCCATTTCTTGCTGCACCTTTTTAAATTAAAGTAAAAGGACTAAGGTACTGATAAAAGATTAAATTTTTCGCTTTTAAAAAAATAAAAGATAAATTATTTTTTCTTTCTACCTCTAGCCATTTTGGCTCTTGATATATCGCCAGATTTATCAACAAAATACAAATACCCAGGCTCTTTCTTTACACCACACTTTGCTACTTTTTCAGGCTTACCGCCTCTTTCGCCAGCTCTTGCCATTTTGGCTCTGCTCACATCTCCAGCTTTGTCTACAAAGTAAAGATAGCCTTCCTCTTTTTTTACACCTGCTTTAGCAACTTTTTCAGCCATATTTTTATCACCGAGAAGAAGATATAACTTTATGTATTAAAAATACTATCGATAAGCTTTAATAATAGTAGTTAGCTTGCTTTTTAATATTCGAGCTACAAGCTTGCCATCTATTCTACCTCTAACTTTTTCCATAACCAGTCCCATTAGTGGTGCAAATGCTTTATCACCTTGCCTAATCAACTCTTTTTTAGAGCTTAAAATATCATTGATTATTTTCACAAGCTCTTTTTGCGATATTGCTGCCAAGCCTGTTCTCTCAATAGCTTTCTCAAGAGTTAGATCCTCTTTCAGCATGCATGCCATAATTTGAGGTACAGCCTCTTTTGCAAATTTTTTCTGCGCCAGAGCTTCGAATACACTTTGCAAAAAATCTTCTGTGATCTTGTTAATATCTAAGCCTTGAGCTGCAAGTTCAGGAATAGTACTTAAGAATGTTCTCGCTATAACACTGCGTTTGTAGAGCTTAACAAATTTTTCATATTGTTCATCGTAGCCTTGATAAACCAACTGCCTAGCCTGCTCCTCACTAATTTTATATTCTTTGCAAAATCTTTTTATTTTATTTTCTGGTAATTCTGGGATTTTGAGTTTCTTTATATATTCTTTAGTAATAATTGGCTTTATGTCAGTTTCCGGATACATTCTGGCTTCTCCTGGCATAGGGCGCATGTACTCAGTTGTATTATCAGGCAAAGCTCTTCTAACCTCTTCAGGCACTTGCCTTAAACACTCTCTTGCCCTTTTTAGAATTTCTGCAATAGCTTGCTTTGCAACTTTCTCTTCCCCAGCGATTAGCACGAAGGCGTCTTTTTCGAGAATACCAATTTTAGTTCTTACAGCACTCTGCTCTTCTTCTGAGATACCGTAGCTTGAGAGCTCTTCATCTGAGTGTATTATGCCTTTTACCAGATGTTTCACTCTACAAGCGAGCTCTCTTCCCAGCCTCACTTCCTTAGCGCCCAACAAGTTTGATAAACCTTCCAATTTAACTCCCCAGATAGCTTTATTCTGAAATATTTTGCATTTAGTGGCTTTGAAGATGTCAGTAACTTGGCAGACTTCGCCTTTGAGCTCAACATTTCTTTTTGCAAGTTCTTCTTTTATTTCTATAAGTTTTAACTGACGCTTTACCTCATTCTCTATAACCTCGGGTATTGAGCTTAGCTCTTGCACACCTTTTATCTCTGCTCTGGCGCCACCTTTTATAGAAATATTCAAATCCTGCCTTATTGTGCCTAACCCACGCTTGACTTTAGTAGCTCTAAGCAAAAGCCCTATATTCTCAGCTGTCTCTTTAACTTTTTCTGGTGTTGTAATTTGTGGCGAAGTTGCAATTTCTATAAGAGGTATGCCGAGTCTATCTAATCTATAAACAACGAATTTTTCTTCTTCACTAATTTTTCTAGCTGCATCTTCTTCTAAACAAATAGTTTGAATTTTTATACCTTTAATTTCTCCACCAGTCGCTATTAAAGCAGTGCGCTGAAATCCCGCGGTATTGCTTCCATCAATAACTATCTTCCTCATGAAATTTATTTCATCTATAATTTCGCTTTTAAGAATTTTTGCAATAGTAAGTGCAATTTCAATTGCTTCTTGATTAGGCTCTTGCGGTGGCTCTTCATCCAGTTCTACAAGACATGTATTGTCTGTGATTTGATATTTAAATCTAAGCTTTTTTTTGGCTTCTTCAATTGCAGCTTTATCTACCTCGCCAAGCTCTGACTGCGTTGGCCTTAGCATGCGCACTATTTCGTAATTATAATTATCGTAAAGTTCAGAGCTACATGAACAAAATAATTTTTTTGTATCTAATTGCTGGTGAATTTCAAGCCCTACTTTAAGCTCTAATTTCTCATAATCTATCATAGCTCTCTCCTTTCAGATATTTCTCCGGCATAATTTTTCTGCATTAGCTCTTTTATTCTAGCCATTTTTTTGGTCTTGCCAAGTACGAGCATTAACTTTATATAGGCTACTTCAGGCAGCATATCCTCAGCAGCAATTACATTAGCTCCTAAAAGGTCTCTGCCCCTGGAATATACATTCATATTCACTCTACCAGCTAAGCATTGAGAGCTCATAACAATTGGTATTTTGAAAGAATATTTTTTTATTGTAGAAAGCAGCTCTCCAGAAACATGTCCCAATCCAGTACCTGCAATCACTAAGCCTTTGTTATTTTTAGCTAAGTACTCAAAATACTCTTCACTCATTCCTGGATAGAAATAGACGAAAGCTACCCTCTCTTCGAGTTTAGTGTTAATTTCTAATTTACCTGAGCTCCTTTTAGTATATTCCTGAAGAAATTTTACATCATTATTTTGTATTTTTGCAAGTGGCTGGCAATTTATCGATTTAAACGCATCTCTGGCACTTGTATGCATTTTCCTTACTTTAGTACCTCGATGGACCAGCAAGAAATCGTCGCTCCTACTGCCGTGCATTACAACTACAACTTCGCCCAGATCTGTAGTTGCTAGTCTCGCTGCTCCTAGAAGATTGAGTACCGCATCGCTAGACGGTCTATCGCTACTCCTCTGCGAGCCTACTAAAATGACTGGCGAGGGCAAATTTCTTAGCATGAAAGATAGAGCTGCTGAGGTGTAATGAAGAGTATCGGTACCGTGAGGTATAATCACTGCATCGCTACCTTCGCTAAGTTCTTTTGCTACTTCTTTGGCTAGCTTTTTCCAATGCAACGGGCACATATCTTCACTGAAAATACTAAAAAGAACTTTTGCTCTTATATTGTAAAGCTCTGTCAGCTCAGGCACTGCAAAAGCAAGTTCTTGAGCTGTTAGCGCAGGCTTTACAGCGCCAGTGCGATAATCCACATAGCTTGCAATTGTACCCCCTGTAGAAAGTAATGAAATTGTTAATTTATCAGTAGCTAAAGGAGGTGATTTAAGTGGTGGCTTTTTTTTCTCACGCTCCTTTATCATCTTTATTTTAGTTCCACTATCAATTTCCACTCCTATATTGTAGCCATTTGGTAATTTCAAAGTAATTATATTCTCAGCGCTAAACTCATGCCTAGGCATTAAAATACCGATAAGGCTCTTTTCTTTTATTACTTCAATTTCGTCGCCCTCGTGGGCTTTCGCTAATTCTAGAACTTTTTTAGCTATTCCTTTGTAGCTCATAGACATAAATAAATTTCAACCTTTATAACATTATAAATTTTGCAATCTGTTGCAGCTTGCCACTACAAATTTCGCCCTACAAAACACGCACGACTCTAGAGGCATACTTGCACATATTTCTTAAGCTACAATCGCCACATTTAGGTTTTATAGCTCCGCAAGTGTGTTTGGCGAGTAGCCATAGTAAGCCCACGTAGCGCTCATGCTTTTCTTTTGGTATTGAATTCCAAGGTATAGAATCTGTTAACGCTTTCTGTATCTTTTCATAGCTTGCGCTCTTTTCAACAAGTCCCACTCTTAGCGCTAGTCTTCTCATATGAGTATCTATAACAAGCGCTTCTTTAGAAGTATAAACATTGCTCAAGAGCACGTCTGCAGTTTTAGAGCCTACGCCTGGTATTTTTTGAAGTTCTTCACGAGCTTTATCAACAGGTAGTTTGAGAATTTCCGATAACTCAGCATTAAGCTCATTCAGTATGTACTGAGAGCATGCTTTTATTCTCTCTGCTTTAATATTATGCAATCCACCAGCTTTAATACATTTTGCTAACTCTTTCTCAGAAGCTTTAGCTAAAGTCGCACTATCTATTGAAAACTTAGAACTCAATCCTTTATAAGCTCTGTAAGTATTCTCGCTAGAAGTGTTTTGAGATAGTATTGTAAAAACTAGCAATTTAAAAGGCTCTCTACAAAGCTCGTTATAAAGCTCTTCTTGATCCTTACGCCACCAATATTTTCCATACACTCGTTCAAGATCTGCAAGTGAAATTTCAATTTTCATAAATATGCCGGAAGTTTATGTAGTGCCACGAGCCACAAATTCAAATTATTCGTAGATAGGCGTTCCTGTAGAATTCACCAGCTCTCTATAAGATTGAATAAGATGCTTTGTAACCTTTCCGGGCTTACCTTCGCCAATTATTCTGCCATCAATTTTAATCACAGCCTCTATTTCTGCTGCAGTACCTGTAAGGAAAACCTCATCCGCATTGTAAATATCGAATAGCGTGAATAGCGTCACTCTCGTATCGTAGCCAAGCTCTTTTGCAAGCTCTAATACTGTAGCTCTTGTTATGCCTTTAAGATTAGTTGCTGTTGGAGGAGTTGTGACTAAATTACCTTTAACATAGAAGATATTGTCAGCGCTTGCCTCGCTCACATAGCCATCAGTATCAAGGAATAGCGCTTCATCTGCGCCTGCATGGTTCGCTTCTATTCTAGCAAGTATATTATTTAGATAATTAAGAGATTTTATATTTGGACTGAGTGATTGTGGAGGTGTCCTCCTAATAGTAGTTGTTATCATTGTCAAGCCTTCTTTATGCGGATAGAGTGCAATTGATTTTGCAATTATTATTATAGTTGGAGCTTTGCATTTTCTAGGGTCCAAGCCTAAATCGCCAACGCCGCGAGTTACAACAACTCTTATATAGCCATCTTTAACCTCGTTCTTCCTACATGTTTCTATTATTTTCCGGCAGAGCTCCTGCCTTGACATTGGTATTTTCAAATCAATAGCATTTGAAGATTCGTAAAGTCTATCAACATGCTCTTCAAGCTTGAATATTCTTTTATTATAAGCTCTTATACCTTCGAAAACACCGTCTCCATAGAGCAAGCCGTGATCATAAACAGAAATTTTTGCCTGCTCTTCGGGTAGAAATTCGTCATTTATGTATATGACAGTCATTGAGACAAAAAAAGGAAATAACCGAACATAAATCTTTTCATTTAGTAAACGATTCTGTTTTTTATGATTTGTACGGAGCTGATTAAATTAAAAACAGGTACTGCGCTGGGCGTGAAGATAGAACTTGGAGTGGCGCCTTTGATTCTAATCAAAGCGGAGAAAGGATTTGCAATGTGCGGATATTTGGACATGAAAACTGCAAATAAACTTGGAGATATAGCTGTGAAAGTTACAGGGGTGAAGAGTTTTGAGGGTATGCTGAGTGCTAAGGTAGTTGAAATTTCTGAGAATGCAACGATGCTTGGAATAAAAGAAGGTATGATGTGCAGAGAAGTCTTGGAAAAAATGATGGGCTAGAGCTTTATTTTATCAATCTCTTCGCCTCCAATTTCATTCCTAAAATTTTCGAGTGCCCTACTCCACAGTAGTTTTATAATGAGCAGAAACTATTGCTAGTACAATGGGAAATGAGATTGTTGCGAAGGGCGAGAAATACGTAGAAGTCTACAAGAGAGAGAGATATACAGCAGGTATTTTAGCATTGTTCGTTTTCTGGATTCTTCTAACGTCCGATTTTTCGTACCTTTCATTAACTGTAGGGTTGCTTGTTTCTGCTGCGATAATTATAGCCACCAGAAAGTTAGTAATAACTGAAGTAAAGGAGAGGCGGAAAACCATTTAAAGAATATTTCTTTGCAGTAGAGCATTTGGTAGGGATAGTTTTTACAACTATAGCGAGAGTGATTTATGCAAACTGCCTTTTAATGTATCAAGCGATATCGCTAAGAATTGGCCCTAAAATCGTAAAAGTAAAAATAAGTTTAGAATCCGACCTAGAACTAGCACTAATATCGAGTTTATTCTCTTCTGTAGATGCTTATCCGGTATTAAAATTCATCTTAATTATAGCTACTATTGGCACAGTAGCGTCGTTTTTGAAGATTATTTATTATTCGTTTATTAAGTTTGAAAACGCAAAAGCAGTCAGGGAAGTCCCTTTGTCAATGCGACTACCCATGCTCGTTCTAGCAAGTTTATGTACTGTGCTCGGAATAATGCCTAATCTTTTATTGGGCTATTTTATACTACCTGCTGCAAATGCTACACAATTTGAGATTACATTTGATTTTTCTAGGTTGTTAGTACTAGAGGTACTTATTATGGAACTGTTAATCATTGTTTTTGGTATTTTGCTCTTGAAATGGAGTATAGTAAAATCGGATTTGCTTACAAAAATTAGAAATAAAATAATGGTTGATCTTAACTCAGCGAGCCTCTTTATTGTTTTGTCGTTAGCTGTTATTGCAGTAATTTTTAGAATCTTTGTTTAATCATGAGATTACACCCTTATAATATTATATCCGCAAGCCTTTCTCAATCGGTTCATTATCGCAAGCCCTATACCTTTCGTACCACAGCCTTCCGCAATTATCATATCTACATTTTCAATATCAAATTCTCTAAGCGTAGTGAATAATTTTCTAGCCGCTTCTTTCAAATCCTTTCCTAAAAATTTAGTAATAGCAACTTTATATTCATAGCCACTGAAAGAAAGGACTCCTACTTTTTTATCACTGTATTCTTCAGCAATCTGCTGAGTTTTTTTAATAATTTTTTCTTTACTACCTTCAACTAATATCATCTTAGCTTTAGGTGCATAATGGCGATATTTCATACCTGGCGATAAAGCGACAGCGCTCTCTATCTCATATTCTGCTTTAGCAAGTCTATGCAATTTAACAGCACCTAAAACATTTTCCAACTCTTCTAGACTAACGCCACCAGGTCGTAGCACTGTAGGCACCTCGGAGGTTAAATCTAGAACTGTAGACTCTAAACCTACTTTCGTTCTACCGCCATCTATAATTGCATCTATTTTTCCATTTAAATCTTCTAACACATGCTCTGCAGTTGTAGGACTTGGCCTACCTGCGAGATTAGCTGAAGGAGCTGCAATAGGCGTTTTTGATTCTTTAATTAAAGCTTGCGCAATAGCGTGAGAGGGCATTCTGATGCATACAGTATCTAAACCTCCTGTTGTTGTATATGGTACTATTTTGGATTTTTTCAGTAGAAGTGTTAGTGGTCCTGGCCAAAATTTAGAAATTAATTTTTCTGCCTCTTTAGGCACGTGTTTAGCGAGTCTATAAATATCCTCTTTGTTGTATACGTGCACTATTATAGGATTATCTGCAGGCCTTTTCTTCGCTCTAAATATTTTCAAGACCGCTTTGGCGTTTAAAGCATTTGCACCCAAGCCATAGACTGTTTCTGTAGGAAAAGCAACTATGCCACCTTTTTTAATAATCTCTGCAGCTTTTTTTATTTTGTTAAGCTCTATTTTTTTAGGAGTGATTTTCAGTACAATGGTTTTTTTAGCCATATATCGCTCTTCCTTTATAATACACTTTCCATATATTTCTTTGAGTAGCGCGATGAATTATTGACGCAACAATATCGTGAGAATATTCGAGGTTCTCTAAAGGTTTTAATAAAATCAAATCTGCGTCTTTGCCTTCTTGTGCTACTCCTTTATTGAGTCCGAAAATTTTAGCAGGATTAACAGTAACAAGTTTAAGGATAGTTCGGGGCTCAAGCTCTGGCCAGAGTTTTGCTACAAACTCAAGCTCTCTGAGAATGTCTGGCGAGGTCAGCATAACGTTATCTGTGCCTAACGCAACTAAAACTTTGTTTCTCAACAGTTGCGGTATTGGTGGAGAGCCAACATTTAAAACTGCGTTCGCTCTAGGACAGCATATAACTGGTATTTTGTTTTTTTCGAGAAGGGTTAAATCGTTTTTTAAAGGATGGGTGAGATGTACAAGAAATTTAGGTTTTATTTTAACCGCGCGCTCAATTTCCGTTCTGCCAGTTTGTCTGATAGAGCGCTCTTGCGAAATTTTATGCTCTGCAGCGTGGAGTGCAAAATATTTTGATAGCGAAGCAAGTTTTTGAAGTATAGCATCAGAAAACTCGCACACACCGCTTATTCCTAGACCCTCGCATTCACTTGCGACTTTCAATATATTTTTTACAAGCGCATTATCTAGAATATTTTCCCATACCTCATTGTCGTCCATAACTTCTATAGGCTCGTACAAAATTTTACCATCCATTCTTGAGATTTTCAAAATTTCAGTTGATATTTTAGGAATATTAGAAAACTCGCAATAATAAGTAGTGCCACTCATAAGCATTTCTTTAACCGCAGCGCTAGCAGCTGATTTTATTTTTGACTCAGGCTTCTTTAGTAATTTGTGCTTCAAGCTGTTAGGAGGGCGTACAAGTTCATCTAGAGTTTTACCATACCACAAGTCTTTTCCAAGTGCATCGAGCAAGTGCACATGAGCATTAATGAAACTAGGTATAATAATTGAGCCTTTAGCGTTAAAGTCTCCTGTAGCGTTGCCTTCCCTAATCCTGGATATAGAGCCGTTTTTAATTTCTAGAGAACCTTCTATCAGTTCAAAATCTTCGCCGTACAATATTTTCGCATTGTAAATTTTCATCTTGCAAACTTTAAAATAGCAATCTGAGATAAATAATTATCCTTATATTTTAGTTAGTGGATAATCTACTATGAAACTCTCAGAGTTTGATTATTATTTACCTAAAGAGCTTATTGCCCAAGTGCCAGTTGAGCCTAGAGATAATTCAAAATTAATGGTAATAAGAAGAGAAAAGACTAAGCATAGAATATTTTACGATATTGTTGATGAGCTTGACTCGGGGGATACTTTAGTACTGAATGATACGAAAGTAATTCCTGCAAAGCTTGTTGGTAAAAAAACTACTGGTGGTAAAGTGGAGCTCTTGATTTTGGATAAGCTTAACTCGAATAAATATAAAGCTCTGGTTAAGGGGAAGAAGATTAGAGCTGGTCTTGAAATAGGGTTTGAGAACTGTATTGTGGGGAGGGTGGAAAAACAAATTGCAGAAGGGGAATTTGTTATTGAGTTGAATCGGAAGTTAGATCTAGCTAAAATTGGTAGAATGCCTCTGCCACCGTATATTAAAAAAGAATTAAATGATCAAAGTAGGTACAACACAGTTTATGCAAAACACGAAGGCTCTGTTGCAGCGCCAACTTCAGGGCTACATTTTACTAAAGAATTATTAAAAAGAATAGAGAAAAAATGCAATCTTGCATACATTACCCTCCATATTGGTCCCGGGACGTTTATGCCAATAAGGGCAGAAAATATTACCCAGCATAAGTTAGAAAAGGAATGGTTTAGAGTTACTAAAGAAAACGCGGAGCTCATTAATGGTACAAGTGGGAAATTGGTTGCTGTGGGAACTACTGTTATAAAAGCACTGGAAAGCGCATATAAAAATGGTAAGCTCCAAGCTTGCGAAGGCTGGAGCGATTTGTTTATCTATCCGGGTTATAAATTCAAGTCTGGTATCAGCGCTCTACTCACTAACTTCCACCTGCCTAAATCTACCGTTCTGTTACTTACTTGCGCATTTGCAGGCAGGGAGAGAATTCTTAGAGCTTATAAAGAGGCAATAAAAAATGGATATAGATTCTATTCGTTTGGGGACGCAATGCTGATACTATAATTTTTCTAATTTTGCAGATTCTTCCACTTTCTTCTCCAGCTCTTGCCTATAGAGCACTAATTTTTTACTTATTTCTTCGTTTTGAAGTGCAAGTATTTCAGCTGCTAGCAACGCTGCGTTTTCGCTATTATCTACGCCAACGCAAGCTACTGGTATACCAGCAGGCATTTGCACTATTGAGAGAAGAGAGGCAAGAGGCACTTTACCTGAAACCGGAACACCAATTACTGGTTTTGTAGTATGTGCAGCTACAACTCCTGGTAAAGCAGCTGCTAAACCTGCAATTGCAATAAAGACTTTTGCATTGCTCTTCTCAACTATTTCTTTTACTCTTTCAGGGGTACGATGAGCAGAGGCTACTGCAACCTCATAACCTATACCAAATTTTTTCAATATCTCCGTGCATTTAATTGCAATTTCTTTATCTGATGCGCTTCCCAGGATTATCATTACTTCACTCATTTTAACCTCTTGCTTTTCTTGCAATTAATCCTGCAAATATACCTGCCCCAACACCGTTATCAATATTAACAACTGCTAAACCGGGAGAGCATGTCTGTAGCATTGTTGTAAGTGCTCCTAAACCTTTTTCACCAACACCATAACCAACAGATGTTGGTACTCCTATCACAGGAATATCTATAAGACTTGCTACAATAGAAGGCAAAGCGCCTTCCATGCCAGCTACTACTATAATAGCAGATACGTTTTTTTCGAGCATTTCTTTTAAAGGTTCTATAACACGATGCAGACCTGCAATTCCGACATCATAAGCTGATATTACTTCGCAGCCCATAACCTCAGCAGCAACCTTTGCCTCTTCAGCCACAGATACATCTACAGTACCTGCTGCTAAAATACCCACTCGTCCAACTTTTGGAAATTTGTAGCTCTTTTTCTTTACGAGTAATGTTTTAGCTCTCCTATTACAATCAACATCGAATTCCTTAAGCTTGCTTTTGAACCTCTCTGGATTATTCAATCTTGTAACCAAAGCATAATCATTCCTTCTCAGTAATATTTTCACAGCTTCTATAATTTCTTTCTCTTCTTTGCCCGCGCCGTATACTATTTCAGGTACCCCTGTACGATATTTTCTATGAACATCTAAATACGCATTTTTAATCTTCTCAATAGCAAGTACCGCAAGATGTTTTTTAGCTTCCTTAATAGTTATTTTCCTCTCTGCAAGTTTTTTCAGCACATCTTCTGTAGTAAGATTTAGCTCAGCCATTTTTTTCTATGTTACAATCTCTTCTAATCTATTTGATTTTATCGCTTCTTTTATTTCTATTGCTATTCTTCTGCCCATATACATCCCTTCACCATATTTTAGATAGGTGTAAGGTGATGTGCCTATACCTACGTTTGCGCCTGCAACTATTCTAGCAGAAATTTCAAAAGTTACAATTTCTAAATTTTCTGTAACCACAGTTTCTAAGCAGAAAGGTCCTATAATACCTGGCTTCGCTATTTTCTCAGATTGCTCTACAACCGCATTTCCCATTTTAATAAACTCAGGCAGCAGAGACTCCCTTACAGTAACAGGAGTATTGCCTACAATAGTATAAGTTGGATTGATTGTAAGCAGTATTTGCTCATCCGCAGGTATTCTTCCAATATTATCTGCGAAACTCTCATACCTTTTATCTACACCGAAAAACTCAACTTCGTTCTTCAGAACAGATCTAAAATAAAGAGGATAGATATTCACTCCCATTATATATTCTTGAATTTGCGCTTCTTTTAAATCTTTATCTGTAAGAAAGCCTCTCTCTATCATTTCTTTACCTTTTCTATAAAATCCTATAGCTGATTGCGTTAGGAAATAGCCTCTGCCGCCGCGAGCACCTTGAAATTTAACCATAACCAGTTTATTTATATCTTCAGGCGAGCTGAAATAGTCAGGTATTTTTAAGCCGCTCCTCTTTAGCCAATCCCTCTGTTTTTCACGGTTAGTTTCCCAATCTAATAGCTCGCGATTGCCGAACAAAGGCACATATAATTTTTCGTTTATATCCTCAGTGCTAATATAAGCATTAAAAGAGCCGTGTGGTATAAGAATAGTATTTAATTTGCGTAGCCTTCTCTGAATATTATCGTTTAAAAGCTCTTTAAAATCGTTAACTAAAATAATTTCATCAGCCAGAGGGAAACTCTTGTAAACTATCTCATCACCTTTTTTACAAATACAAACTGTTTTAAAACCTTCTTCTTTAGCACCTTTGAAAATATTTAGCGCAGAATGAGAACCTAAAGTAGCTATTGTAATATTATCTTGATCGTAATTTTTTAGCTTTTTAATTATTTCTTCTTTTACTACCATTTCTGTAGAAATACATTAGAAAGTATTAATATTTTCTATTGCCCTTTTTTAAGGTGGATGAGATTAATAAAGAAAGGTAAAGTTAAGGAAGTATACGAAGTTGATGATAAAGAGCTTGAGTTTTTATTTACCGATAATATTTCAGTTTTCGATAAAATAATACCTTCCAAGATACCTTTTAAAGGAGAGACGCTTTGCAGAACTAGCGCGTACTGGTTTAGGGTTGCAGAAAATCTGGGAATGAAAACTCATTTTATTAAGTTAATTGCGCCAAACAGACTTAGAGTGAAAAGAGTTGATGTGATTAAGGATTATAAAAAAATAAGCAACAGCTCCAAAAACTACCTGATTCCATTAGAATTTGTTTGTAGATACTATGTTGCAGGCTCTCTGTTTGATAGGATAAAAAGTGGAGAGATTAAGCCTGAGGGTCTGGGATTTGAAAAAAATTACGAGGTAAAGTATGGCGATAAATTGCCAACACCCTTTTTTGAAGTAACAACGAAACTGGAAAAGGTAGATCGCGAGCTAGAGCTCAGAGAGGCTTTGAAAATGTCAGGCCTTTCTAAAGAAGAATACAATGAGATTAAAGAGATATTTTTGAAGATAGATGAAAAAATGAATGAGGAGGTAGAGCAGAGAGGTCTCATACATGTTGATGGTAAAAAAGAGTTTGCGTTTGATGAAAATAGAGAGCTGATGGTAATAGATACTTTTGGTACTGCTGACGAAGACAGATTCTGGGATGCTGAGAAATATAAAGAAGGAAAATTTGTTGAGCTCAGCAAAGAGTTTGTAAGGCAGTATTATAGGAAGATAGGGTATTACGATAAGCTTATGGACGCTAGAAAAAAAGGGCTGCCCGAGCCCGATATTCTGCCATTACCTCGCGAGATTATTCAAAAGGTGAGCAGGCTTTATATTGATTTGTTCGAAAGAATAACAGGTGAAAAACTCAGATAGAGAAAATATAATGTAATGAAGGTATATGCTAGTGTGAAAAAAATGAGCAAAAGACTGAAAGAGGTTATAGCGATAATAGTTGCAGTCGCTATTATAACAACTGCATACTACATCTGGACGAGAATAAAAGGCTACGAGACTGGAATCGCAACTTTGGACGACGTGCTAAGATCTAGTTCTGAAAGAAGGGTAGAAAATATGCTAGCAATAGTCTCTGACCACTCCCCATATTTTACTCTGATAGCTACGTCAGTGGCACTTTACTACGAAGGTACAGAGCTGAAACTCTCGCCACTGCTTGTTGTAAATCCAGAAGATAATTCTAGAGCGGTAGTAAGGTTTCTAAACTTGTATGGAGCTGAAGTAGCTGTAGTTATCGGTGAATTTGAATTTGAAGCCAATACGCTGGTACTTTCTTCGAGTGAGCGCGAATGGGAAGAGCCAACTACCGCTACTATTAATGTTGATAAGTATTTTAGAGGCTCTGTAAAAGATATCTCTCTCGCTGTTGCAAGCCATTTCTGGATAAGGAGTGAGGGCGTTATCTTAATAGAGAGCAGTCAAGAGGGATACAATCAAGCAATTATAGCAATGCCAATAGCATCTTATCTGAACATACCCGTGATTGTAACAGATGCTGTAGATGAAAAAGTTGCAAATGTTCTTAAAGGCTTAGGGGTAAGGTATTCGCTAGTATGTGGTAGAATGGGGGGCTACGGGCTTACGAAACGATTCGCTACCATAGAAGAGATACAAGATTGGATTATTGCTGTAGTGGAGCAAAGGTTAGCGAGTAGGGTTAGCTACATCACAATGACAAATCCCTTAGATATCCGCAAACCGAGGGTTTTAGATACACATGTGCCGGAGTGGTCTCCTGTAACTTTTGAGATCCTACACTCAACTGCAAAAATACCTCATCCGGGGGTGCCACCAACTGATTTAGAGGGGCAACCTGCATGGTACTTTAATATTACTTACAAATACGCAAACGTTAAAATAGACGTAAAAATGGACGTTTCTGGAGAAAGGTATGGCGACGACTCTGGTGCGAGAGTAATTGCATTCTTAGGAATCGATGCAAACAATAATGGCTACCTAGATGATGAAGACAACGAAATAATGTACTTTTGCTCCTCTGTAGGGTATGAAGTTATGAAATTAGAAAAGCAGCCTTATGGCTACCCCACGCTATACCCGTTTCCCTCTGAGGATGGGGAGCCGAAAGTAGGAGTTTCACATCTTTACACAGAAGCCCCTATCTTTAACGCTGTGGGAGAATATTGTATCCAGCTACTTGCCAGGCTCCCCTCAGATGATGATATAGTTCCATTAGTCAATCCGGTAGGGAAAGCAGACTGCACCCTTTCTGTGACTGTAGAAGAGCTTGATTCTTATATTTATCCAAGGTTATATTCTGCTTCTTCACTTGCAGGTTATCTTACTGCTTATAGAAAAGGCGTAGTGCTTGCAAAACCAGAATTTATGATTTGGAATGAAAAGTATGTGGAAATATGGCATTCAAGTACGCCTACCACAAACCCAGAACTAATAGAGCCTACGAATGAACGTGTAGGGGAAGTAAAAGCTGCGCTAAACAACTTGCTGGGAAGAATGGCAGGTATGCCAACTGAGACCGACGAAGATATTATTGCTCTCTCAGAATATTATCATGGTCTAAACCAAAATGGGGATTTCACCTATCTGGGTATTCTTGCACATCCAGATATGATCCCACACTATTACTATCCTAGCAAACGACTAGGAGATGATATGTATGCAGGCTATGGTGTCAGAGGCGATATTATTTATTCTGATATAGATGCAGATCTTGATCTTCCACCCTATGGTCTAAATGGGAGATATCCTCGGTTGGAACTTTGCGACGGTAGAATAACAGGTTTTGATTCTCAAGATATCTCTGCACTGCTTTCCAGAACGTTTTTCTACAAAGAGATTATAGATAATATACAAGTTCCTGAAGGCATCTACAATCCTGCTGCAGTTAATAAACCGCCGATGTTGGGTAATATATGGAAGAACAACGCACTAGGCATGTCTGCAGATGCTGGCTCGCCTAAAGATCCTGCGCATCCACCTGGCACAGAGCCTGCGCAGGCAAAAGTAGCTGGGGCATGGCGAAAAGCTGGCATGACCGTAGACCAAGATAACAAAGATAACCAGCAGTGCGCAAGGCAGGAAGCTACGTTGGCTTACGAAGGTAGTAATTTTATTTCTATTCTTGTCCATGGGTTCTGGTACTGGTATGTGCCTACACCCAGAGATAGAGAATTCGATACCCCAGATCCGAGAGACCCGTTCTACGAGATAGGCGCAGGTAGCGCGTTTGATGTAAGGCATGTTAAATTAATGAATTTTGGTCCTTCTACTATGTGGGCCACCTCCTGCGTTACAGGCAGACTTGATGGCCTACAACCCTACAACTGTATCTCTAATGCTTTCTTGCACGCAGGTATGAACTGTTACGTAGATGCCTCTACCTATATGTGGGGCTCCCTTTTCTTCACGCCAGACCCAGCTACTGGGGAAGTGATTGGTAATCTGATGATGAACCACTTTTACGGACATCTTTGCGGGTACCTATACGATAAATCCCAAGGAGGCTATGTGAAAGTAGAGCAAGCTAATACCACGGTAGGCGCTGCCCTAATGCTTGCAAAGAATTTCTTTATAAAGGATCAAGGAACTGACGGCGGAGGATGTAATGATGACACTTACGAAGCTGTTTTTGTACATGGTGACCCTGCTTTTAACCCTTACACACCAAATTTTGATGGATAATGAATAAAATATTATTTGTATGCGAAGGTAACGCAGCGCGTAGCCAGCTCGCCGAAGGCTTTCTTAACAACTCTTCTCTAAACTTAAAGGCAAAAAGCGCGGGTGTAAAGCCTGCAGGGTTTGTTGCCCAGAAAGCAATTTTAGTAATGAAAGAAAAAGGAATTGATATCAGTAAGCAGAAGTCTAAAGCTCTCACTGAGAAGGACTTAGAATGGGCCGATCTGGTTATAACTTTATGCGAAGCTAGTAAAGGTCTTTACAATTTAATACCGACAAACAAAAAAATAATTAACTGGGATATTGAAGATCCGAGAGGGCAATCTTTAGAGTTCTATCGTAGAGTCAGAGATAAGATTGACGAAAAAGTTAAAGAATTAATATCAAGCCTCGAGGCTAAAGCGCTATGATAGCTGCAAAGGACGTTTATGGCAAACTAATATGGAATTATTACAAAGGCAAAAGAAGTTTTGAAATTATAGAAAGAGATGATGGGTATATTAATGGATCTTCTAGCGGGCCTAAAGTGTATTTCTCTGATTACAAAGATTGGCCCTCACACGAAAAGGAAGCAATAAAATACGTTAAAGGTAGAGTTTTAGATATCGGCTGTGGTGTAGGAAGACATTCTTTATGGCTTCAAAAGAAAGGATTGAGTGTTCTGGGAATTGATAGTTCTCCTCTTGCAATTAGGGTTTGCAAACTCAGAGGGTTGAAAAAAGCCAAGATAATGGCAATTACAGATATAAATTTCAAACCCAATTCATTTGACACAATAATCATGCTTGGTAATAATTTTGGATTATTTGGCGATTTTAAAAGTGCAAAAAGGTTATTAAAAAAATTTTATAAAATAACTTCGGATAAGGCGCTAATCGTAGCTGAATCCACTGACCCATACAAAACCGATAACCCTGCGCACTTGAGATATCATAAGCTCAACAGGAAAAGAGGTCGAATGGGCGGTCAAGTAAGGATTAGAGTAAGATTTGAAAAATTTATAGGAAATTGGTTTGACTACCTATTAGTTTCTAAAAAGGAGATGGGGAAAATAGTTGAAGGTACAGGTTGGAAAATTAGAAAGTTCATAGATTCTAAAAAAGCAGCGTATATTGCAATCATAGAAAAAATTTAGTTGCTGACTAGCTACTCGTATAACTTCGCAACATTAATGCCTTTGCTTACTCCCATATCCTGAGCTACAGGAGCGCATTTAGTTCTCAGCAAATAAAGAATTGGCTTATAGTTAGTTTCGCAGAAAGCCTCGTATAAGCCCATACCCTTGCATATAATTAAGTCTGATTCTTTAATTCTTTTCTTTACCTCGCCAGAAATTTCGTTAAAATCTATACCTACGGCATTTGTTGATAGAAGCACATCATCCACTACCTCATCAAATTTTAATTCTTCAATTTCTTTTATAGTAGCGTCCGTCAGCATAGGCTTCTCTTTGACGATAATAGTAAGATGTATGCCAAATTTTTTCAACTGCTCGCAAAGCAACTTATCGAAAATTATTTCGCCGCAATTATCAGGTAAAAATACTATCTCGTTTCCATTTTGCAAATATTTTTTAGCTTTCGCAATATCATTTATACCAAAGCCGGAGTTCCAAAAAAAGTCAAACTCATCAAATAGTTTCTCAGGCGCACCATAATCCTGCGCTATTCCGAAATCTAAAACATTGCCTATTACGGAGCACAGCGCAGCACTCTCAAATTTATCATTGGAATTTTTTATTTTGTCCAGTGCTTTCCCAACTAATTTTGAGGCAACTCTATTACTCCTTTCTTTTAGCTCTTTATAAGGGTCTTCACTACCCAGTATCTGGTAAACCTCACGGTGAATTTTAGTTGCTACTTTAACAGAATTTGCTCTATTCGAATATTCTTGCGCTAGTATTTTCAAAGCTTCTTGAACTGCTCTCTCAGCAAACCTTTCGTTTACAAGTAAAGATTCATAAATAGTTCTTCTTAGCAAGCACGGCACGCATTCGGAACGCATTCTCATTTTTTTATTAATCCTCCCAGATCCTTTTTTCTAATATCTTAAAGCTGCTAAAATCTTCTAACTGTAAATAATATTTTGCGATATCTATCAGTGCGTTTAAAGGCACAAGCCCTATAATTTCGCTCCCTATCACTTGAACGCCATATTTTCTTGCTTCAGCTTTCACTGCCTCAAAAGCTTTAACTACCGATGTTATCTCGTAATCTACCAGATTCATGGATACTTGAACTATTCCTTTGCTCTTAAGCTCAATTCCTAAAGCTTGAACGGAAGGCAGGCCTCCGCTACTAGCTCTTATCGATTTAGCAATTTTTTTTGCAATTTCTAAATTATTACTATCTAAATTCACGTTAAAGGCAATTAAAGGCTTTCTTGCCCCTACAGCACAAGCCCCTGCAGTAGGGTGGGGCTTGGCATCGCCGAAATCAGGCTTCAGCTCTTTCATTAATTTGTCTAAGCCCTCAAAGCCGTATTTTCTTATTGTGCCCAATCTTGTACGCTCTTTAGTAGCTTCTCCGTAAAGATAGACTGGCAGCTCAAATTTCTGCGCTAAGGCTTTACCTACTTCGCACGCAAGCTTGGTGCATTCTTCCATAGTTGTATTTAACACGGGAATAAAAGGAATAACATCGACAGCCCCTATTCTAGGATGCTCGCCTTTATGCCTTTTAAGATCTATAAGCTCAATTGCTTTTTTACTACTTTTAAGGATAGCTTCTTTTACAGATTTTGGTGTGCCCACGAAAGTTACTACCATTCTATTATGGTCGCTATCTCCAGAATAATCTAAAACTTTTATCCCTTTCCGGCTCTTTATCGCATTTACTATAGCTTCAATTACACCTTTTCTTCTACCTTCGCTAAAGTTAGGCACGCATTCAACTATTTTCTTCATTTGCAGTTATAAAACGTTTGCAACATTAAAAAATTTCTGAGAGTCTCGATGAAAAAGTTTATAAGTGGAGCTGTAGTTTTTAATTTCTATTTATGAAAACCAATCCACAACTAGCTGAGTTAATTAAAACCCTTAAAAAAGCGAGCATTGAGAGAAGCTCAAAAATTTGGAAGTCGTTAGCAGAGCGTTTAGAAAGGTCTAAAAAAAATTGGTATGAAGTAAATTTAAGTAGAATTTCAAGATATGCTAAAGAAAATGAAGTAATAGTAGTGCCTGGAAAAGTGCTTGGCTCAGGTATGTTGAGTAAAAAAATTACCATAGCTGCTTTCTCGTTCTCTAAAAGCGCGGAGGAGAAAATAACTGCTGCTAAAGGAAAAGTTTTGAGTATCGCAGAGCTACTAGCGCATAACCCAACCGGAAGTAACGTTAGAATAATAGGATAGAAATATGAGAGTAATAAATGCTGAGAATGCTGTGCTTGGTAGACTTGCAAGTAAGGTAGCAAAATTATTAATACTAGGCGAGGAAGTTGCAGTTGTAAACGCAGAAAAAGCTATAATTACAGGCTCTAAAAAAAGGATAATTACGGAATTCATGCAAAAGCGTAAAATAGGTTACAGACCTAGAAAAGGACCTTACTGGCCTAGAATGCCAGATAGAATTTTGAAAAGAGCTATAAGAGGAATGTTGCCCTACCAAAAGCCTCGCGGTAGAGCAGCTCTAAAAAGGCTAAGGGTTTATGTAGGACTACCGAAAGAGTTTGAAAAGGCAGGTTTAGAAATTACAGAAAAGGTGCTACCTGATAAATTTATTACTTTGAAAGAGCTTTCAATTTCATTGGGCGCGAAACTATGAAAGAGAGATGTATTATTACTACAGGTAAGAGGAAAACAGCTATCGCGAGGGCTAGGGTGAAGAAAGGAAAAGGTAGGATAAGAATAAATAACATTCCTTTGGAGATATGGCCGGGTGAGCTACCACGATTAAAAATGATGGAGCCTATAATTTTAGCTAAAGGCAAAGCAGAGAGTTTAGATGTGGACGTCAATGTTCACGGTGGTGGCGTGATGGGGCAAGCGCAGGCAGCTCGTACTGCAATTGCAAAAGGTATTGTAGAATTCCTTAACGATAAAGAGCTTAAAGACCTCTACATTGCTTACGATAGAGGCTTGCTTGTAAGCGACCCTCGCAGAAAAGAGGCTAAGCATCCATGCGGTAGAGGTGCCCGTAAAAAGCGTCAGAAATCATATAGGTGAAAAAATGATAATACCGGTAAGATGCTTCACCTGCGGCAAGGTTATAGGAGGGCTCTACGAAGAATACAAAAAGAGGGTTAGCGAAGGCGAACATCCTAAAAAAGTGCTTGACTCTCTCGGGCTGAAAAGATACTGCTGCAGGAGAATGCTTCTAACCCATATAGAGCTGATAGACGAGGCTATACCATACTGATAATTTTCAAATTAACAATAAATGGTATATGAAAATAAGCGTCTGCGGAATACCTTGATTGCGCTGAAAAAAAGAAAGATAAAATATTGTTTCGAGTGCACAGAATTTCCTTGCGACAGGCATTACGGCAAATTTGGAAATGAAGTCGTATTTGATAGTAAATGGCTTGATTTTATGAAGAAGGAGCTGGGGAGAGGTTAGGCTGGAAACTTCGCGGGTTTAGGAGCTCTTGCTTTATCTATAGCTACTATTAACGCCCAAACAACAAATATTGATATTGTTATTGTAACTCCCAGCAATATATCCATCATCGGCTCCTCGCTTATTAGAAAGAGCTCGCCGTTCCACAAATGGTCTACAATACCAAAAATAGCTCCTCCAAGCAATAATATATTGAGCCAATACAGATAATTGCTCTTTTTCCATCCGGATATACTCTTTCTCAGCACATAATGAACAATTGCCGCGCCCGTAGGCACTGTATAGCACACCATCTTTTATCACCTTTTAGTGCTACTTTTTTTATTTTCGTACTACCAAAATACTTTGGAGTTTATAAAGTTTTTGCCCATGTAATGAGGTGTTTTTATAGAGTAATTGCAACATTTTAGATTTACTCCTTCAGCACAAGCGTCAGCGCATGCAAAAAGGTAACACAAAAATACTTATAAATCCTTTTATCAGTTAGGGGTCGTGGGGTAGCTTGGTCTATCCTACCAGCCTGGGGTAACCTTTTTGCCTTCAGCAAAAGCGTTAACGGAAAAGGTTTCGCATCGCTGGCGACTCGAGTTCAAATCGAGTTGATTAGCATCAACTCATTCTCAGCTCGCTAATCGCTCGCTGAGAATCTCGACGACCCCATCAAGGGAGGACTTCTAAAGCTCTTTCTTCCTCAGTTACAAGCTCAAGCAAAACATCTTTTAAATCTACTTCTCTAAAATCTATGCTCAAAACATTGTAATTCCTACAAAGCTCTAGAACTTCTACTAAATTCTGTTTCTTTAGCTTGCCGTAGAGCACAATACGATTTTTCTCAAAAATTATTTTATCAATGAACTCAAGCGCTGCTAAATTTCTGATTAGCTCTGGAGCTAACTCTTTCAAATCTACTACAAAAATATCCTTCCCTAGCCTCTCTAACTTCTCAGCTTCTTCTATCCTGACGATTGCACCTGCGTTTAAAATCGCTATTCTATCGCAGAGCTCCTCAGCATCGCTAAGGTTGCTAGTAGTTAAAAGAATACTTTTACCATCAGATTTTAATTTCTTAATAATCTCTTTAATAGTATTCGTTGTAGTGCTATCTGTATTTGCAGTAGGCTCGTCAAGCAAATAAATCGCACTGTCTGCTAGCAAACATTTTGCCAAATTTAGTCTCTGGAGCTGCGAAGAGTTAAGCACTACTGGGTAGTAATCTTTTAGAGCTTCTAACCCTACAAGTTTCAAAACTTTATCGACTCTCTCACTATATGACTTAAAATTTCTTTTGAGTGCCGAAAACTTAAGATTTTGTGAAATTGTTAGCCTCTGACTAAAACTAACATCGTTTAAGCTGGGCATAACACCGACGAGTTTTTTTACTTTATGTCTTTCTTTTACTACATCGTAGCCACTAACCAAAGCAACGCCATAATCTGGCTTGAGATTGCCGCTAAGAATTTTTATCAGAGTGGTTTTGCCAGCACCTTCGTAACCCAAAAAACCGAATATTTCGCCTGATTCCACACTAAAACTTACATTCCTAAGAGCTGCCGTGTAGTCAAACTTTTCTGGCTTAAACCTATTCTTAAAAGTTTCTACCAAACGTACTTTTTTCTTAATTTTATACCTTTTTGTAAGCTCTTGAACTTCAATTACATACATTTTTTTAAAGAAAAAGAAAGGCTTCCAAGCATAAATCTTTTGTTTAATGAGATATATTTATAATTGGTGTTTGGATATACTGGTAAACTACTCGAAGTTGATTTAACTACAAGTAAAACGAAAATTTTTGATATAGACGAAGAGCTTTTTAAAAAATTTATTGGCGGAAAAGGGCTGGGCACTAAAATTCTATACGATTCTTTAAAGCCCGGCGTAGATTCATTATCGCCTGAAAATTTATTAATATTTGCTACAGGACCGCTTACGGGCTTAGCGCTACCCAGCTCAGGATGCTTTTCTGTTATAACGAAATCGCCTCTTACAAATATTTTTTACTGCTCTGTAGCAAGAGGAAATTTGGGTACGAGGCTAAAGCAAGCAGGCTTTGACATACTTGTAGTTAAAGGCTCATCTTCCTCACCAGTATTTCTAGAAATAGAAGATAACGATTGCAAAATTATAGGGGCTTTAGATCTGTGGCGTAAAAATATCTACCAGACTGAAAAAATTCTTAAAGATGAACTTGGAAGAAATTTTGCTGTCGCTGCTATAGGCATAAGCGGTGAAAAATTTGTTAGATGTGCAAGTATTAACGTGGATTCGTACGGGCAATGTATTGCCGGTGCTGTCATGGGCTCCAAGAATCTAAAAGCAATAGCTGTAAATGGTAAAAATAAATTACGGTATTACGACTTTGATAAATTTAAATTTATAGCGAGGAATATTTTTAAAAAAGTCAAGATTTACAAAAGCAAAGCAAGCTCAAACAAGGCGGTCAAAAAAAATTCGCTTCCAACTAAAAATTTCCAATCAAGTAGTTTTGAATGCTCCTACAAGCTATCAGAAGAATTTCAAGAGAATATCACTACAAAGACAAAAGGCTGTTATTTATGCCAGTTAAAATGCTTGAGGCACTTTTTTGTAAAAAATGAAAAATATAAATGCGAATGCTTAGCATTTAATCAAACTCTAGCTATGCTGGGCTCTAACTGGTTAATAAGGGATATTGCGCCACTAGCTTATGCAAGCTATCTATGCAACGATTACGGATTAGATGCTAGTAGCATATGCAATGTTGTAGGCTTTGTTATGGAATGCTCTGAAAAAAATTTCATTAGTAGCAATATAAATTTTAGTGATGATGATGCAACAATAGAATTGATAAAGAAGATAGCAAGACGTGAAAATATAGGTAACGAGCTTGCAGAGGGTGTCAAACGCTATTCTGAAAGAATTAATGCTGCTCAATTTGGGGCTCAAGTTAAAGGTTTGGAAATGTTTTATGACGCTAGATATTCTCCAGCTATTGCACTTGCATATATAACGTCAGATACCTGTGAAATTCCAGAAACGTTTTTGGAGTTAGACTGCACTGGGTATTCGCCAGAGGCTCTAGCTAGGGTTGTAAAATGCGCGCAAGACAATAGCTCAGTAAGCGCGTCACTAGTGCTATGTGAGCTTTTACCGTTAGAAATGAAAGATTTTTTTGAGCTGACAAATGCTGCTACAGGCTTGGAGCTTGATGAAAGTGAATATTTAAAGATTGGGGAGCGAATTTGGAATTTAGCCCGACTTTTTAATACACGCGAAGGCATTTCCAGAAAAGACGATACTCTGCCTAAAAGATTTACAGAAGAGCCTTTACGTACAAGCGATGGCAAGGAGCTAATAGTAAAGAAGGATGAACTTGATAAAATGCTTGAAGATTATTATATGCTTAGGAACTGGGATGAGAATGGAATACCTAAAAAAGAGAAGTTAGTGGAGTTGGAATTAATATAGTAGCAAGAATTTTTGTTACAGGCAAGCCTGGCTCCGGCAAAACAAGTTTGATACTCAAAGCTACGGACGAACTAACTAAGAAAGGATTGAAAGTCGGAGGCTTTGTTACTCAAGATATTAGAGCTGGTAATAAGCGGGTTGGTTTTAAGATAAAAGATCTTGCAACCCAGAGAGAAGGGATTTTAGCTCATGTTGAGCAGAAAGAAGGACCGAGAGTCTCTAAGTATAGGGTGAATATTTCTGACCTTGAGGGAATAGGCGTGAAGGCGGTTGAGGCAGCAAAAGAGAGTGCAGATTGGATAGTTATAGATGAAATAGGGAAAATGGAATTGTATAGTAAAAAATTCGAAGAAGTAGTAAGAGAAACATTGAGCTCAGGTAAAAATATTTTAGCTACTGTGCACTGGGATTATGAGCACCCCTTAATCTTGGAGATAAAGAGGGATTACAAAGTATATTTTTTGGGGAAGGATAATTGGAGTGAAACATTGGAAAATATTTTGAGGAGAATAGCAAGGGAAGCAAGAGCGTGTGGTTCATGACTTACTAAACAACTTTAACCAGTTCTCATACCCTTTTGTTCTCATTTTTTTCTCATTCCCTTTTCTTTACAAAAAAATAAAAGAGAGAGCTACGCCACAGCTCTAACATATATTTCAGCTTCGTAGTGATCGTATTTTTCACTCTCTTCGCTTGCTATTTGCGCATTTGGCGAAGCGCTTATTCCAATTTCTACAGCGATAGTGCCCTTTGCAGGTATTGTGAGCTTGCCAGGTGTTGTTACGTTTATACCCCAATCTTTACTCGCATTTTCAGGACTTTTGCTGAGCTTGTAGCCGCTTTTGTACACTAACGTAATTTTGTCGCACATGACATCTATTGTTAAGTTAACACTCGCTCTGTTTGTGATGTTTATAAGCTCTGTATTGCTTTCGCCTTGATAGAGTGTTCCCAGGTCTATACTCAGCACATAGCTCTTGTTTATACACTGCTCGCCCTCCACCACGATTGCTTTCTTCACCTCGAATCTTGTTGGAAGCTCCGTGTAATTGTTGAGATGCGCTGCACTCACTACTAAGCCTATAGCTAAGCATATCGCCATACATGCAGATGTTAGCCATTTCTTCATTTTTTTTCAATCCTCCTTAAGCACAAGCAATTCGTAAGCTTTCTGTAGCGCTAGTATTGCCTTTGGTACATCATTTACTCTAAGCGATTGCGTCTTCTGCCACTGGTCGTTTTTGTCTTTGTAGTTGCGCTGCAAAGTTACTGTTGCAAATCCGTTTCCTGCAGTATTACGCCAGATCGTTACCTCGATGCCGCCAACCCTAACATGCTCAGGCGCATTTTCTAACTCCATTCTTTCTATCACCTCCTTTGCTTCTATCCTACAGCCTTATAATCGTAGGCAGGAGAATCAAGCCCATGCAATGAGATCTACGAACACCGAATAGTAGTGGGATTAGCCCCACAGCAGTAGCAACGAAGAGTATGAGCAAGCCTACAAGACCTGTAAAAATAAAAACCATTATTGCAATAAAAGCAACTATCGAAATTACTAATTTCCTGTAAGGTAGGTGCGAAAATATTTTCACAAAACACTTTCCTAACCAAATATTGACATAATAAGAGACTGCGCCTGCAATTAAAATTCCTATTAAGAGATAGATAAACGTTACCGGCAGAGCACTTGTCCATTTTTCAATATTTGTCAATTGCGCTATTGCAAACGCAGTACCGTTTCTAGCCTTTCCTAATACGAAAAGTGTAACAACACAAAAAAATGAATAAGAAGTATTTACTGCAGAAAGTGTTAGTAAAGTTTGCTCCGGAGAGACCTCGATTTTTCCTCTTTTCCCTTTAAGAGAGGAGAGTGGCTTCGAACTTCTTGCTAACATGCTCAAGACAGTCGCATGTCCTGAAGTTACGCCTGGCAAGAAGCCTAATACACTACCAGCTGCAGAGCCTGTGAGTACAGAAATAAAAGAGGCTTTTTTATCAAGATGCGGTTTGATAAGCCTCTGCTTCGGTATCGCAGAAATACTTCTGGCTGAGAATATCAGTGTAGGGAGCCCGAAAAGACCTGCGAAAGCAGGAAAAAGTACCGTTGATGGTAAATTAAGAGGCGAAGATACATTAATCGAAAATGTGATTATACCGAGAGCGCCTGAGAGTAAGAATACAAAGCTCGCTACTACAACACCTAAAGTCCTTGAGAATTTAGCTTTAACTCTCTTTACAATTCCTTCTACAGTTGCTGTAACACCGTCTATAAGCTTTATATTCGCAGTGCTAAGTGGTATTTGCTCTTTCTTAGTTTCTATAAAATATCCTTTATTACTTCTTGTGATTAAACCGTCCAATGAGCATTGAGTCTTAAGCTTTAGCTTTTTAAAAAAATCGGCTTTGCCGCTTCTCTCCCTATATTTTATATTTTCTACCGCAATGCCTTTCTTATAAGGAATTTCACGGTGCTCTGAATAAATTAAAATTATTGTGATCGCTATCAATATAAAAGCCATAAACCGAGTTAAAAGTAGATAGAAGTTCAATTCGCACATAATAAATTTAAATAATAATAGAGTTACAAATCCAAACGCTAATGCGCCGAAACTGCCGACTGAGGATATGAACACGGCGCTATAGCCATTGCCTTCGAGCAATAATTTATGGGCTGGTAAAATACCCAACGCATTTTCGTCAGGTGCGCCTAAAAAAGTGCCCGGGATAAGATTGACAAACGTATGGGCGATAGAAATTGTAACAATGATTAGGCATACCAGCAGGGGGTTAGGGAGCAGGAAAAGAAGGGAGGGGGAAAGTGAGACTAGAATAAGAGCTAAGTTATTCACATGTAGTCCAGGCACTAAGCCTGATAGACAGCCGAGCAGAGCGCCTAAAAACGAGAGTCCAATTACAAGAAAAAGCTCAATCAATTACGCCAACCCCATGTGCTGTTGAATCTAACTTAAGAAAATAGCTGAACGAGTTTTCATCGTAAACTAGTAGAGCTTTTATATAAACTAACTGGTTTTCAGTAGGTAGCGCAAGCGTTTTTCTGATAATAACTTTTATAAAACACCTGCAAGTACTAATATTATCTACTAATGTAAAGCTAGACGAACTTATCGAGTGGGCATATCCTGTGACGTTTATGTTCGTACCTTTATATTTTTCAGGCTCGTATTTTAACTGAGCTATTGAAATACTGCTATCAGACCACTTATTTGTAATATCAACTTTGCTACTGTCGAATACAACAATTTCGTATTCACCATTATAAGATTGAACTTTACCCGCAACTCTAATTTCGTCTCCCGCATCAACGTTTAGCAAGCCTTTCACAAATACAGGTACGGTAGTATTATCATACTGAAGCCGCAATACAGTATTTCCTGATTTAGTTGCGTACTTTTCTGTAACAACACCTTGCGCTATAACCTCTTTGCCATCATAGCTTCTCAGCGCATTTAGCTCAACGCTGATAGGCTTTGAAGCTATAGCTAATAACGCTAGCAACGCAATACCGACAGTTGCAAATATTATTACAAGGCGCTTGCTCATTTTCTCACCAATACCTTTTTAAAAAGTACTAATTTATAAATGTTAAGCGTATGGTACGTATGAAGTGTAGAATTTTAGAAATGTATATGTTTTCAGGCGCCTAGAAAAACCCTTTTATGCACTTAGAACAATAATATATTTATGACAAAACTAAGGACTGCAGCGATAATTGCAAGCGCAGCGCTTCTACTGGTAGGAACTATTATCTTAACTATAGGAATATTCACAGCATGCTCCGCTCAGATCAAAGAGAAAGAGGTATACGAGGAGATGCTGAGCGGAAGAACAAATCAAACAGAAGATTTTATGCTACCAGAAATAAAATTTTCGATACGATAAATCTAAGGAACAACGCTTTTACTTTTTTGGCTTATGGTATGCTGTCTTTTGGATTGGGTGTGACTGTTTTCACTCTAGGATCCTATCAAGGGGCAGTTATTCCTAAAAGCTTAAGAAAGCCTGTTGAGGTTAAACCAGAAAAGCGCAAAGAAGAATTACCTGTAGAGCTAGTGTCGCCGCCACAGCCACCGCCTGCGCCTACAACACCTGCTGCAGGAGCTATAACGTTACGATGCAAAGCCTGTAAGTCATCATTTACCGTAGAACAAAAAGCCCGTCCGTTTAAAGTCAAATGCCCTTTCTGCGGCGCTGAGGGCATGATATGATGTGATTTATTTGTCCATCAAAAACTCTATTATCTCACCAACTAATTTTTATAAAAATGCTGGTCAATGCCGATTTGCATATTCACTCACGTTTCTCAGCTGCTACAAGCGAAAAAATGCGCTTGCCAGTACTTGCAAAAGAAGCTCTGAAGAAAGGTATTCACTTACTTGCAACTGGCGATTGCCTGCATCCTGCGTGGCTAAAAGAAATCAAAGAATTAAATAAAGTTAGTGATGGCACTTTAGAGCTGAACGCTACAAGATTTGTACTAACAACAGAGGTTGAGGATTGCAATAGAGTGCACCATTTAATTATTTTTCCAAGTTTAAGCGCTGTTGAAGAGTTTAGAACAAAGGCTAGAAACAAAGCACCAAATTTAGATACTGATGGGAGACCAAATATTGCAATGACTGGCGAGGAGCTTGCAGAATTAGCCAAAGATGTAGATGCACTAATAGGCTGTTGCCATGCATTTACTCCTTGGACTGCGTTATATGCTTATCACAACTCACTTGAAGATTGCTATGGAGACTTAACATATTACGTGAGTTTTGTAGAACTGGGCTTGAGCGCAGATACGAGCTATGCAGATAGGATAAAAGAGTTAGCAGACAAAACATTTTTAACGAACTCAGACTCGCACTCACCATATCCTCTGAGACTTGCACGGGAATTCAATAGATTTGAATTAGAGGAGATAAATTTTGAAGAGCTGAAGAAAGCCATTCTGAGGCAAGCTGGTAGAAAAATCGTTCTAAATGTAGGTGTACCTCCTCAAGAAGGCAAGTACAACGAGACTGCCTGTATAAAATGCTATAAACACTATAAACTGCGAGCAGCGCTAGAGCTGAAATGGCGCTGTAACAATTGCGGCGCTAGAATAAAGAAAGGGGTTAAAGATAGAGTTGACGAGCTTGCAGATTGCGATAGACCAATACACCCTGAGCACAGGCCGCCATATCTCCATCTAATACCGCTAAGCGAGATTATTGCTAAAGCTCTCAAGTTAGATTCGCCCATTACTAAGAGAGTATTCGAAACTTGGAGCGAACTTGTGAAAAATTTTGGCAGCGAAGTGAGCATACTTATAGATACAGCGATATCAGCCATTGCTAAAGTAGCAGATGTTAGAATTACTAACGCAATAAAAGCTTTTAGAGAGGGTAAAATAATAGTCCATCCTGGCGGCGGAGGTAGATACGGAGCAATAGAGCTGCCTGAAAATTTAGAAGAGCACGGCAAAAAAACTAGTTTTCAGAAAAAGATTTTCGAGTTCTAGGGTATTCATCCAAAAACGGTTGGTAATACATCACGGAGATAATTACACCTCCAGTGTTTTCTTTTGATCGGCGATTGGTTTAGAGTGAAGCAAGCAGGATGAGTGAGAGTAATCTATTCCTTCCCAGGGGTAAATGTATGTTAGCATGCTCAGCTGGGTAGCTGCCATCCAGAGCCATACTAGGTTTGATGTAATTATGATGTATGTCTAGTATATCCAGAAAAGCTTCTGCCGAGCTATAAGACTTAAACCCTTTCATCACTTTGTATCGCTGCTTCACTCTCCCGTTATCTCTTTCCGCTGGGTTGTTATTGTACTTTAGCCCATGTTTATTACATGCAATCGGTACTCCATGAATGAGCTTGGTTTTTGTATGGTAGAAATATTTGTTAAATGCAAGCTTATAATGCCCTAACTTATCTGAGATTATCTTTGGTATATGCCCCTTAGTATGATATTTTAGCCTCCTAAAAAGAGGTTTTGCACCCTCCTCATAACTTCTCCATTTAGTAAGTCTTCCTGAGATTTTGAATCTCGTTACTCTATCAATACAACCCCATCTCCAGCCTTTCTTTTTCCTTATCTTCACGACAACCTCGTCGGTATGCACAGTACCTTTAATTTCAGGCTTGAATCTGTCTACAAACCTCTTTACTTTCGTAGAGTACTCGGTTCTCCATCTAAATAAAGTGCTTGTACTAAACTTGACAGCCCACAGCTGCCAAAAATAATGAATAATGTTATTTTCAGATAAGCCCATTATATAAAGAGCCAGAGCTCCTACTATAATCAAAGGATTGTAGTGTTTCCAGAGAAAACCGTCATCAGGAGTGAAGGTTTTTTTTGCAGTTTTTACAAAACCATCTCTGCTTAATCGCATATAGATTTCTCCTCTTGCACCATTTTGTAACATTTCTAGATTTACAAAATCTACATATAGCACGAAACGCATTTTCCATTGCTATCCCATCCCGCTCTAGTTTTATAGAGCTAAGAGAGGGATGAGGATAGCTAAATCTTATATCTATCGTCCACCAACCGATTTCGGATAAGTACCTTTCTTTCTAATTATCAGTTCTTTAGAAAGAGAATTAGTTATATTAGAATGACTAAAACTTGTATTAAAATTTCAGATGTTCTTCAGTAAGATCTTTTTTTAGATATTTCATCTAACACGAATAATATCCTCATATTCGTATTCCCAACGCTTTGGTGGTTTCCACCCTAAATCTTTAGCCGCTTTAAAAAAATTATTACGAAAATTGGTATCTTTGTAATCTTTACCTAATCTTAAAGCAACTTCCTCTAACTTTGGTTCCCTTTTTAGTTCCTTTCTCAATTTTATTATTGTATGTTTTATTTTGTATTCAGATGCATGCTTGATTAAGACATAGTATTTTTTTCCCTTTATTTCTTCATGGGTTATTATTCCTCTTTCTCTCATTTCATTTAGAATTTTTATTAATTTTGACCCCTACCCTTTGGGCCATATAGATTTGAATATCTTAGGACTGTTACAGGCAGACCATAACTTCTGAAATAAGACATAGTCAGCATTTCCTGAGCAACCCTTGAGGCAGCATAAGGGCTCTGTGGAGCCAAAGGATGCCTCTCATCTAGCGGCGAATACACAGGATTGCCATAAACTAAGTTACTACTAGAACAAATCACACGACAGTCATACTTTCTTGCAAACTCTAATGTAGCCAGCATAGTTTTTACATTATAGTTAAACACCTTAGTAGGATGCGTTAAAGAATAAGGTGCCTCTATATATGCCTGGCAATTTATTATCGCATCAACATCTCTTCCTCCCACCATATCCTTATACCTATATATAGCCCCTCCCAAAGCGTCACAATCTATAACCTCACAATCCATTTCTTTTAGGTATCTGCTACAATTCCAACCAAAAAACTACTCGTACCTACTACACATACTTTCATATTCACACCTCGTCTATATTATAAGTTTTCCAAAATGTACTTTTCATTACCATATTTTTAGTCAATCTGCACGGAAAATCTCTGTTTTTCCTGTAAAACTCTTTAAGGGTTGTTGGTCTAACCCCTTCACTATCAGAACATCTCTTAGCCAGCTCATACATTGAAATTATCTTATCGCCTAGCACATGAACTATACCCCCTTTCTCACTATCAATAACCTCCTTTATTCCCCTGGCTAGTTGGTGTGCAAAGAGGTAATTGCTCTTTCTATCAGTAAATGCCTCTGGATAAGGCCACTTTTCGTAAGGGACAAAATTTCCACGAGTTATTAGCCATCTTGGCCTACTTCTTCTAACTACCGTCTCCTGTACAGCCTTACACCATCCATAGTAGTTATCTGGATCGTAGAGATAGTACTCATCTTTTGGAGTTTTATCATCTCCAGAAAAAACACAAGGAGTTCCCATCATCACAAAATAGCAATCTGGCTTAAGCATTTCGCACGCATCAACCAAATTTATTGTCCCTTGTACAGTTGTATCCCACGACCACTTTTTATTTTGCTCACACCTTGGAGGACTTACAGCAGCAGCTAGATGAATTATTATATCTGGCAGCTCGTCTTTTATATACTCAAAAAACCCTTTTTCTATCTGTTATGTCCAACTCACTATGTGTTGGCTTTAGCGCATCTGGGTATAGCTTGCTAATCTCTGAGCCAAGTTTGCCCGAAGCTCCAGTTATCATAACTAGCGGTTTATCTCTATACACTATTGTTGCTAGTTTATACTCGTTCATACTCTCTCCCCCAAAGGCCCTTTTATATAGACCTTCTTTTGTGTCTCAACATCAGTAAACAGGTGTTTGTAATTGCTATACTGTGGTAGCATATAATCATCTATCAACCCAACATCAAATGCATGCCTAATTTCACTAACAGCCTCCTTAATTGTTCTCTGTGGCCTAAAACCAGCTCTTAGAGATTTGCTAAAGTTAACTCTATAGTTTCTCTTATCAACTATGTTTTTAGAAACCTCAACCCTCAGCCCACTAAAATATTTCCTCAGCTCAGAAACTACTTCCTTTAGCTGAATATTTTTCCACGCAACATTAAAAACCCCCTTCCAATTCTCCTCTAAAGCCATCGTAAAAGCATTAGCTGCATCCTGAACATGTAGCCAAGGTCTCCATTGGTCTCCCCCATACAAAGTTATCGTTTCGCCTTTTATTGCCTTAGCTATAAACAGATTTATTGCTAGGTCAAATCTCATTCTTGGCGAATACCCAAATAAAGTCCCCAGCCTTAGGATAGTATAAGGTATTCTTAGGTCATAAATCGCCTTTTCTGCCATTACTTTTGACCTTCCATATAGGCTTACAGACTGTCTTGGCAAAACCCTATATCTTTCGCTAACATCTCTATCTAACAGCTTTCCATAAACAGAACAAGTACTTGCAAATAGCAACTTTTTCTTATAAAGTTTGCATAACTCGGCGATATTTTTTGTTGCTAGATAATTAACTTCCATTGTTGTTTCTAAGTCTAGGTCGGCTGCCGCATCACCAACAATACAAGCCAGGTGGATAACAGCATCAATACCCCTCATAGCTCTAACAAGAGCTGTTATGTCTCTAATATCTCCCTCGACTATTTCTATGCCCACAAGTCCTTCCAAAGGTTTTTTTCCATACAAAAACCTGTCTAAAACTCTAACTTTATGCCCTCTGTTAACTAACCCTCTTACTAACACGCTACCTAAAAATCCAGCACCGCCAGTTATCAAAACCTTCACCTATCAACCACCTCAAAATATTCTTTAAAGCCTTTAGGCTCAAGCCTATGGTCATCTTTTTTAGAGTCCTCTAGAGTTGCACTAGACAATATCACAACCCTAGCTTCCTCACTAAGAGAGGTATAGCCATGGTAATAATTCTTTGGCAATATGAATAGCTGTGGCTTCATCTCATCTAAAATAAAGCCCTTTATCTCATCTTTGTCCATATGGCTAGCAACAATTTTTATTGCCCCCTTAAAACAATAAAATGCCTTCCACTCATTTCTGTGCCCATGCATTCCTCTAATTATCCCTTTCTTATTTATCGTTGTGTAAATCCTTTTAACATCAAAAGGCAAGTCGAGGTTAAAGATCATATCTAGCACCCCTCTATCATCAATATGTCTAAACAAATCTTTGGTCTTTGGCTCTTCCATATCACCACCAAATCTTTTTCTCCAAAATCTCGCTTTCCTTTTTTTTCAATATTTTAACAATCCTATTAGTAGCATCTCTTTTATATGGTATCACCCACCTCCTATCTCTCCCTACCATCTCTTCTACCGCCCTTGAAATACTAACAGGGTTAAAAGTTCCATCTCTTTCTCCAACTATCATATTAGCGGGCTTATTATATTCACCCCTTCTGGTACATTTATACTTAACCTCTTTATAGCTGCAGCTGTTCTTGGGTGTAGTGCTGCAATAACAACTTTTCCAAACTCTTTATAAATCAGTCCCAGACCTTCTAGGATACTACTCAAGTTATAATAATCCTCAACATTCTCTGGCCTATGTAGTGTTGATAAGAAATAGCTATCAGCCTCCACTCCAAGCCTCTCTAGAATAGTTGAGCTGTCTATCATATCTTTAAATTTCTCAAGCACATCAATAATAATGTTGTTTTGAATATAAAAAGCTGACGCTCAGTTTGCTGTGTCTTACGGAGATAAATTTTTATTAACTCGTGTGATACTTACTTCTCTATAAGATTTTAA
>JASEFT010000006.1:31931-42183 GCA_030018475.1 Candidatus Thermoplasmatota archaeon | reverse complement strand
GAATTTGTCGCTCCAGAGGTAACCTTTGGGTAAATCATGTTCATTTATAAGCCCCCGTCACCGTAAGTAAAAATCTCTGTTTTGGAGCTAATGTTGCAGATGTCCACTGACTTTACAGTTTTTTATATGAATACCTGTTTTTTTAGAAAGTAATATTAAACTAAAAAATGATTTCACATTTAGTATGGGCAAAGAAAAGGATATAATAAAATTTTTAGGCACAGCTGGCGCTAGATTTGTTGTTGCTAAACAATTGCGCTCCTCAGCAGGCGTTTTTATTAGAATGAAGAATCAGAATATAATTTTAGACCCCGGTCCTGGCACAATTGTAAGATGCGCTAGTGCAAAACCTAAAATTGATTTAAGCGCAGTAAGTGCTATTATTCTCACGCACTCTCATTTAGACCATTCAAACGATGTTAATATTCTGATAGATGCCGTTACAGAGGGCGGTTTGAAGAAGCGCTGTGCCCTGTTCGCGCCAAAAGAATGTCTTGAAGGAGAGGATAAGGTTGTGCTAAATTATTTAAGGAATTCTTTAGAGAAAATTGTTGTTCTGGAGGGGAGAAAAGATTATAGTTTGGGGGACCTAAAATTTTCAACGAGTGTAAGGCATTTGCATCCAGTAGAAACTTACGGTATAAAATTCAATTTAGACAGAAAAATAATTTCTTTTATGGTAGATACAAAATATTTTCCGGAGCTTATAGAAGACTACAAAAATTCTGATGTTTTAATAATTAATGTTGTCAGGGCTATACCTCATAAAGATGAGAATGTAATGCATTTGAATATTGAAAATGTAAAAGAGATTTTGACTAAAATGAAGCCTGAAAAAGCTATACTAACGCATTTCGGTATGACCATGCTAAGAGCAAAGCCTTGGGAAATTGCGAAGAAGCTGAGCGAAGAGCTAAAGGTAGAAGTTATTGCTGCATCTGATGGTATGGAAATAGAAGTATAGATTCATTATCCTCTGAACACAACTCTTTTACTCAACAATCTTGGCAAAGGAAGAGCTTCATAAGGATAGCTTTCGAGCTTTTTCTCTAACTCTTCCGTAAGCTCTTGAATTGAATATTCCTTTATCTCACCGCTTCTTAACCTTACTGGAAGTTTACCACTTTCGCGCTCCCTATCACCGAAAACAATAATATAAGGAATCCATTCTCTTTCTCCGTCCCTTATCTTTCTAGCTACTTTTTCATCTCTATCATCGATATCTGCTCTAGCTTTTAGTTGCGAAGCAAGCTTTTCGCAATCCTCCAAGAAGTCGTTGCTCACAGGTATAAGCCTAACCTGTGTAGGTGCAAGCCAAAATGGAAGCTCAGGTTTTTTTAGCTTTAGAGCTTCTTCAAGAAACGCATAAAGCCAGCGCTCCAGAGAGCCTATCGAAGAATGGCATATTATTGTGCCTTTTTTCTTGCCCTCTCCATCAGTATAAACTATTCCGTATCTAGAGGCATCTTCTAGGTCGAGCTGGACAGTGCAGAGCTGAGTGTTACCTCCAACAGAATCTATAGCTTGAAGCTCATACTTCGCAACCCAGTAATGAATTTTACCTGATAGCACTTCAATCCAAGCAGGCTCTTTTGAATATTTTACTAACTCTAACAATTTAGGTTTCCAACTCTCATAATGCTCTTTAACTACTCTGAATGCATTCACATACTCTATATTTGCGCTATTTGCAAGCTCAACGTAATTGCAATAAAGTTCCTTGAACTCTTCCCAGCCCTGCTCTAAATCTTTAGTAAAAGAATGGATATCTGGCATGTGGAAGGCTCTTAGTCTACGCAATCCGCAAAGCTCGCCGCGCTGCTCGTATCTGAAGCTTTTAGATAGCTCATATATCCGGAAAGGCAAATTTTTATAACTTATAGTTGCATCTTTCAGTATTTTAAACAATCCGAAATCAGCTGCAAACCTCAAAACAAAATTTCTATCCTCTGCTCTAATCACGTAATGCCTTAAATGGAAACTTTTAGCCTGCTCCTTTATATCTTTTTCAGACCAATCGTATAATATTGGAGTGCCTATCTCTAAGCAGTTAAGTTTTTCAGCTACCTGAGAAGCCCAAGCACCGAGTAGCTTGAATATCAAATGTCCTTTAGGATAGAATCTGAAATGCCCTGAGTCACTAGCTTGCTCATAGTCTACAAGCTCTAGCCTTTGCATCGCCTTTACAGAAGGGGGCTCTTTTGCCGGCGCTTTTAGCTCCTCAGAATATATAAATTTCTTTAATGCGTCATTTTTCTTCAAAATTTCAAGCTCTTCTATTTTATCAAGCTCTACTTTTATTTCCTTGCAATCAGGAGTCAAAATATAATAATCGCTTTTTATCTTTTCTAGGATCTCCTCCCTTGTTACCTCTTCTTCTAATTTTATTTCTTTAGATAACTCTGAAAGCGCGTGCCCCTTGCATTTAAGTGTAAAAGCCTTATACCAGCCGAAAGGAGCTCTAGTAACAGGCCACTTTAGCTCTCTCAAACTGCTTTCCAAATTTTTTAATATTTGAACTGCTTCACTCGGAGAAGCCAAGCAAGAACTTAGATGTGCGTAAGGATAGATAACTATTTTATCAGCTTTCACTGTCTTTGCCACATCTACAATTTCTTTACATGCTTGAGAAATAATTTTTCTACTGTTTTTTTCGTCATTTTCTTCAATTGCAGTAAATACAACAAGACATTCTTCTATCTTTTTCTTTTTGTCTTTACACTCTTCTGCAAATTTCAATTTTTCCTTAAGCTCGTATTCTATGAAGTCTGAATGAATGAATAGCAGTCTCATTACTCAATGAAAAGCATTTTATAGAAAATAAAACTATCTTTTTTCAAAAGAATGAAAATCAAACTTTCTCTGGGCTCGGCAATTATGCTTGGACTTGTTGATGGAAAAATTGCAGTTCCTCAGCAAACTCTCTATCTAATGCTTGGGAAGCAATGCATTGCAAATTGCAAGTTTTGCGCGCAAGCTATTTCTAGTAAAGCAGATAAAAAATTCCTTTCAAGAGTTACATGGCCTGAGTTCGAGCTTGAAAAGCTCTTAGAAAAATTACAAATTAACAAAGCAGTAAAGAGACTTTGCATTCAAACTCTAAGATATCCTGCACTTTTGCAAGACCTTATCTACTTGATTAAAGAATTGCGTTATAGAAGTAATATTTTGATATCTGCTTGTGTAAATCCTTTGAATAGGCAAGAGCTTCTGAAACTTAGAGAGGCGGGTGTGAGTAACGTTGGTATTGGTTTGGATTGTGCCACTGAAGAGCTGTTTTATAAACTAAAGCCTGGAGCAGGCGGCTGGGAAGAATATATAATCGGAATAAAAGATGCTATTGATATTTTTGGCGCTACAACTGTGCATTTAATTGCAGGGGTAGGTGAAAGTGATTTTGATTTGATAAATACGATTTGGAAACTCAATGACTTAGGAGCAGTGGTTGCGCTTTTCTCATACACACCTCTAGAAGGTATTAAGTTAAAGCTTGGCTGGCCTGAGGTTAAGCGCTACAGAGCTATTCAACTTGCACGATGGCTTATCACAAATAATATTGCAAAACTAGATGATTTTAAGTTTGAAAAAGGCAAGCTTGTAAGAATTTCTATAGAGAAAGAAGTTATTGAGCGCAAAATAAGTTCAGGTAAGCCTTTTCAAACAAGCGGCTGCAGCTACTGCACAAGACCTTTTTATAACGAGCGTGTTATGGGACCTTTATACAATTATCCTAAAGAGTTGAGCAAGAATGAAATAGTAGCGGCGAAAGAAGACCTGAAAGATTACGGAGTTTTTAGTTAGCAAATCTTTTTATTTTTGAGCCTATTATTCCTTTTATGGAAGTTTGGCGCTTGCTACTTACAGGCTCTAAAGATGCTTTTACTAACATGGCAATTGAGGAGGCTGTGCTGCTGGAAATTGCAGCTGGTAAATCAAAACCTACAGTGCGCTTCTTTACATGGCTTCCATCTGCAGTCTCAATAGGCTATTTTCAAGGTATAAATGAAGAGGTAGATTTGGAAGCTTGTAAATTGAGTAAAGTAGATGTAGTAAGGAGAATAACAGGTGGAGGAGCTGTTTATCACGACACTGAAGGCGAGATTACTTATTCTGTTAGCGTACCAGAAAGCAATGCAAAGATACCTAAAAATATTCTTGACTCTTATGCTGTTCTTTGTAAAGGATTGGTTGAGGGGTTCAAGATTTTGGGGCTAAATGCAGAATTCAAGCCTGTCAATGATATTCTCGTTAGCGGCAAGAAGATTTCAGGCTCTGCCCATACAAGAAAGCTCAATACTATTCTGCAGCACGGCACAATACTTTGCGATGTAAATCCAAAGCTAATGTTCTCTCTGCTTAAAGTACCTGACGAGAAAATGCGTGATAAATTGATCCGGAGCGCTGAGGAAAGGGTTACTTCTATTAAAAGGGAGCTTGGCGAAGCTGACAGAAATAAAGTTGTGAATGCAATGATAAAAGGGTTTGAGAATGCTTTGGATATAGAGCTGGAAGAAGGCTTTTTAACTAAAGATGAGTTGGAGCTAGCCACTAAGCTAAGGGATGAGAAATATGGAACTAAAGAGTGGAATTTTAAGCGCTAGTCTGAAAGTTGAGGGTGGCAAATTAATTAAATGCTCATTAGAAGTAAAAAATTCTGTGATTCTGAGTGCTAAAATTACAGGCGACTTTTTCATGCATCCTGAAGAGAAGATTGAAGATTTGGAGAACTTACTGAGAGGCTTAAAGTTAGAAGAAGAAAAGATTCGCAAAGCGCTTTCGGATTTTTATGCTGGCAACGTGCTTGTTGTCGGCGCTTCAACTGAGGATTTTGTTAAGTTGATAATGAGCGCAAGATGAAAAAACTCAAAGTTTATTACCCGCAGCCTAAATTTCCTGCTGTATCTATTTCAGGCAGTAAATGCATTCTCAAATGCAGGCACTGCAATGGGTTTTATTTAAAGAATATGCTGTGCGCTGATACCGCTGAAAAATTCATTAAATTATGCAGAAGACTTGCAGATAAAGGCACTATTGGGCTCTTGATAAGTGGCGGGTATGATAAAAAAGGTGGATTGCTGAATTTAAATAAAATTGCTAGAGCACTAAGGAAAATAAAAAAAGAGACTAATCTAATAATAAATCTTCATTCTGGGTTTGTTGATAGAAACATTCTTGATGGTCTAGCAGATTGTATCGATATTGCTTCTGTAGATATCGCTGGCATGCGCCAAATAAAAGAGGTATTTGGATTGAATAAAACACCTCAAGACTATCTGGAGAATATAAAATTAATAAAGAGTTATGGCATTGCTGTTGTGCCTCATTTGTGCATTGGGTTTGGAGAAGAGAGCCGCTGTCTCGAGCTGTTGAAAGAGCTTAAGCCTGAAATAATAGTTTTTATTGGTTTTCGACAAACTGAAGGTGCTGAGCTTGATAATTTTAAAGAGCCGAAGCCAAAAGATTGGAAGAATGTTATCGCTTACGCTAAAAAAATATTTCCAAAAGCTGAACTTGCGCTTGGCTGCATGCGCTCTAGGAAGAATAAAGAAAAGGTAGAAATGGCAGCGCTCAAAGCCGGAGTTACAAGGATAGTATTGCCTTCTAAAAAGACTTTAGAGTTTGCAAGCGCGAATAATTATAAAATAAAAAAATTTGAGAGTTGTTGCGCTTTGTCTGAAAGGTTTGAGGCTTTAGTAAGTCCATAACTTAGATTATATTAGTAAACTTTATTCAACGACTGGTGGATTACAAAGAAGGTAAAGGAGGGTTTGCTGAAGCCTTACAAGAGACCTTTATTTAATGAAATATTGAAATATCTGAATGATAGACAAATTTTGCTTGTTATGGGGTTAAGAAGAGTTGGTAAAACAACTTTATTCTATCAGCTTATTCAAGAACTATTAAATAGAGGCGTAGAGCCCACTAAAATCCTGTATTTTTCATTTGACGAAGAGCCGGCAGATATAGATGACTTATTAAAAACATACAGAGAGAAAGTGCTGAAGGCAGAATTTGAAAACACTAGGATATATATTTTTTTAGACGAGATACAAAAGGCAAAAGACTGGCAAAATAAATTGAAGATTTATTATGATATTTATCCAGAACTTAAATTTTTCATTTCAGGCTCAGCTTCTGTAAGTCTGCAAAAGAAATCGAAAGAATCGTTGGCAGGCAGAATCTACGACTTTATTCTTCCACAGTTAAGCTTTGATGAGTTTTTGGATCTTAAAGGTATGAAAGTTGAATTAGAAAAAGTTGAACTCTACAGAGACAAAATTTTACCGCACTTCTTCGACTACTTGCGAAAGGGCGGCTTTCCAGAAATAACTCACCTGGATGATGATGAAAAAATTAAGTCTTACATTAAAAACAGTGTGATCGAAAGGATTATTTATAGAGATTTGCCTGTTGAGTTTGGTCTTAAAGACATAGAACTTCTAAATATTTTAATAAGAATGGTTGCCGAGAGCCCGGGAATGGTATTGAACTACGATAGTCTTTCTAGAGATTTAAAAAGAAGTAAAACAACAATAATTAATTACATCTCTTATTTGGAATACGCGCTGATTTTAAGATTAGTTTATAATTATAGAAAAGGTTTTGTTAGCTCCTCTAGGAAGCTGAGAAAGATTTATCTGACAAACGTATCTATTTCCTTTGCTTTAGTACCCCATTTTTACACAGAAAAATTTTTAGAGAAGGTTGTAGAGAATCTTGTGATAAATAAGTTCAATGCAAAAAATTATTATAGAAATAATTATGAAATAGATGCCGTGATTAAAACTTCGAAAGGAATTTTGCCGGTAGAAGTTAAATATGGAAAAATTGAGGCTAAAAAATACTGAAATTTTTAGAAAATTTCAGTCTGAAAGAAGCGCTCGTTATAACCAAAGATTTGTTTAAAAAGGAAACAATTGACAATAAAAAGATTTTGTTTATTCCTGCTTGGATTCTGTTAATAACTCCTGCAGAGAAATGGGTTGGGAAGCTGTAGCAGTTGAGCTCCTGCCGAAAAGTTTCTTTTACTGCCTTGGAGTTAGGCTACTGAGTTTAGTTTTCTTCTCTATTACCTTCCCCAACTTTCTCTTTCAAATAATATTTTATCTCTTTGCCTTCTCTTACCTGCTCTAAAAGCTCTAGCTCTGCAAGTTTTGTAGTGTAATAGCTCAGTAAAGGCTGACTTAAATTGAGTTTCGATTTTAGTTCTTTTTGAGTTATTCCAGGCGTAGCTTTTATCACTTCAAGAATAGCTTCTTCTGTGCTTGAAAGATAAGGTACTGTCGGTATTTCTGCGTAGATAGGATAGAATCTTTCTTTAAATCCGTCATTACTGTGTTTTATTAACCCGCTCTTTTCTAGAACTCTCAAATGATATGATAATGTACCATTATTCAAGCCCAAAGTGCGCTTGATTAAATTGAAATGCGCTCCCGGATTCGCTTCTATGAAGCCATGTATTCTGCCCCTCGTATAATGATCTAAAATAGCCTCTTTTTTTAGTTTAGTGAATAGAGGTACTATAAGAAAAGCGAATAATTTATATTTGCCGAGCTCTGTTGCACTGAAAAACAGTCCTAAAAGTATCGCAGTAGCTGTAAGAAAAGTAGCTATAGCGAGAGGTGATTGAAGTATATTTTGAGGATGCGTTGGCTGAATGACAATAGTGAAAGCAGTTGCTCTAATATCGCTGATTAATGTTTGGAGCGCTACTGAGCATTCACATACGTAAAGTCTAGCACGACTACCGAACATCTCGCCAATCTTCGGCTCAATCTCTAAAAGTTCTGTCTTGTTCAAATCAAATTCGATTTTTCTGTTAAACCCTAAATTTTCCACTGAGCTCCAATCTATAATTTGGTCTGTTATGCAGAATAAAGTAACTGTAGTGTTACCCTCAACAATGGACGAGATACGAAGTGGATAATAGAGACAGGTTGTAGAAAATCGATATATAATCGGCTCGATACTCCGTATAGCAGGGGTTAACTCTAGCTCGTCAAACACAAAGTATGATATACCTAAGTTGAGATACTCAGCGATTAAGGCGTTTAATGGTGCTGGTAAAACATCATTACTTACGTTCTTCTCAATGAGAAAGTTATCAATCCAAGCAGCGTATTCTGCATTTGATTTTATATGAACGATTGTAATATTGTGAAGGCCGACCTTTTGCTGGAACACAACTTCCACACTCTCATTTCCAAGTGCTGCCGCCGCTAAATAATAATTTCGGTCCTCCACACTCTTATAATAGCTATGATACCAGATTAGTTCTTGGATTTTGTAGAACGAGCTAAAATTTCCAAGCGTTACATTAGGCATAGAAGGCAGAGGCAGTATTTCTAATACTGATGTGTTGCTTTCGCTATGTACATCTGTAGAAAGGATAAGGATTTCCTCGCTGCCATTCCAAGCAATAATTGCCTTTTGACCTGGCTCATACACAGAAATGCCCTGCAGACTAACCATTCCTCTGTCTGCATTAGCACTGCTACTCAAAGCAATGAGTACAAGAGTCAAACTTATTACTATGCATAAAATTTTGTTAGTATTCTTTATGAGCTTTTTCGGTACGCTTTCCATTTTATATTCCTCCTATTAATTCTCCTACGCACTAGTAAATATAATCTTCCGAGTAAGGAAGTTCTAGCTCGTTAAGCTCTTCTAAATCCTCTAAACTGTTCATTTTTAGCTTTTTATCTGAGACAGTATAGAGCAGGTTATCTATGTAAAGTGATCTTTTCACAAAGTAGGGTGAGAAATACCACCTGACGGTATCGTTTTCTAGATGAGTAATCATGCCTTTAAGCCGAATACCACCTTCCAAAGATATGTTGAGTACGTAAACGCCTTGCCAGGCAGAATATTTATTTACCCCTATACTTCCTTTCGAAACTGGTATCACAAGAAGGTTTTTTGACTTATCAAACAAAAACGCTTTGTGATCCCTTAAGACCATGGAATCTGACCATTCGCCGTTTACTAGGTATTTGTCTATTTCCTTTGGATTGGTAACGTTGCAAATATCGAAAAACGATATTTTCACATTTGCTTCTTCCTTGCCTATGCCTATAATATGATCTTCATCATAAGGATGCAAGTAGCTTGAGAAACCAGGTATTTTCAATTCGCCTAAAACTTTAGGGCTACTAGGATCTTTCAAATCTATCACGAAGAAGGGGTCAATTTGCCTGAAAGTTACTAAGTAGCATCTATCGCCCATAAACCTAGCTGAATAAATCCTTTCTCCATGCGCTAGATTTGTTAAGCTGCCGACAGTATTTAAACTTAAGTCTAGTACATATATATTGTTCTCAGAAGTTGCCTCACCCCAGATTCTTGCTACATTTCCAGTTGTAGTTGCTATTCTAAGATACCCGTTATATTCGTCCATAGAGAATTGATTAAGAACTCTACCTGGTACTTCGCCATTCGCCACCAATTCTAGCTCCGCACCTTCAAGTTGTATTCTGTAGAGTAACGTTGCCTCAGTAGTCTGCCATTTATGGACCGCAATATAAATATTCTCTAAAGAGACGTACAGATTGCTGGCAGAGCCGAGCAAAACAGTTAGATAGCTTGGCGCTTGCTCGTCATTTTGCACGTTCACAGCTACTATAGTTGTAAATGTATATGAGTAATCGGAAACGTTGCAGTAATAGATTTCAGCTGCAGGTATAGTTTTGGCGTTTTCATTAGAGTAAATTTTCGGTAGAATTATCTCGTCACTTTCCCAGTACAAATGCTGCTCAACAACCACGTAAACATATTCACCAATCATTCTGGAGTTGAAGTACCAGCCCGTGATAGATACATTCCTCACCAAGATAGGATTTGTTCTGGTTGAGATGTCATAGACCTTAATAAACGTCCTCAACTGTTTGTATGGCACGTAGAAAATCTTATAACCATGCTCCGCCTCAAAAACAACGAGTTTATCGCCGTTAATAAATATTCCGCGTACTACTCCGGTCAAGTTAATCTGAGCCACTATAGTTGCATTCTCAGTAGGATATGCTTCTACAATTACAATATTCTTCGCTGAGACTATGTACAGATACTTGCCGTCGCTCTTTACAATGTCAGCTTCGTCAACACCTTCAACCTGCACGTTTGTGGTTGAATAGTCTCTGGGAGAATATTCTGCAGCATTCCCAGCAAGCGCGAGTTCGCCAGCCCAATACCAAGAATTGTTATAAACTTTTACAAAATTCTTCAGCTCTTCGTAAGATGAGAATTTCTTTAGTAC
>JASEFT010000006.1:0-31833 GCA_030018475.1 Candidatus Thermoplasmatota archaeon | reverse complement strand
GGCTCCAAAACTTGTATTGCCGAGCTCATTTTTTACAAGATCCAAGCTACTAAATATCAGCGATGCTGCAAGGAGATATATTGCAATTAGCAAGAGTGCTTTTCTCATTTTATTCATCTACTCTTATTATGTCTTCGCCCTTATAAATAAAAATTGGTACAGTTGTTTATATGATTTAAATACTATTATTGTACAGTTTTTTATATGTTTGATTTAGAGGAAAACAGCCAAAACTAAAAATATTCACTGAGCAATATCTTTATTTAAATGTCAGCACTGCTAATAGTACCGCTTGCAATTGCAATTTACCTTCTAGTAATTTTAATACTTCAGCGCAAAAAAATACTCGGGAAACATAATCTTTCGCTTTCCGGCCCTATACTGATGTGGCGTACTGAGCGCGGCAAAAATTTTATTGATCAGATATCAAAACATAAATTCTGGAAGCACTTTGGCAGCTTTGCACTTGTGCTTTCTACAGTTGTAGGTATTGCTATGTTTTTCGTTCTTATATGGAGTGCAAATTTAGCGAGAAAGATGCCTGCTGAGAGGGCACCAACACCGCAAATGCTTATTGGGTTGCCAGGTATTAACCCGCTCATTCCTGTAGGCTATGGTATTGTAGCACTTATAATAGCGATACTACTGCACGAGTTCTCGCATGGAATATTAGCTAGAGTTGCTAAAGTAAACTTAAAATCTTTAGGCTTACTTTTCTTAGTCGTTCCTTTAGGCGCTTTTGTAGAGCCTGACGAGGAAGAGCTGAAAAGAGTAGCGAAACTCAAAAGGTGCAGTGTATTTGCTGCAGGACCTGCAACGAATATTTTAGTGGCGCTTGTATGCGCATGTATCTTCTCTTGGATTTTTATGAGCTCAGTAGCGCCTGTAGCTGACGGTATTTTCGTTACAGGGGTATTTAGAGAGACTCCTGCAGAAAATGAAATACCGTTGGGCGCAATAGTAACGAAGCTTAACGATAGTGACACGAAAAGTTTCGATGATTTTTTCACTAACATAGCTAAAACAAAAGCAAACCAGACTGTAAATATCACTTTTTACTATCGAGGCAATTTTATTAACAAGAATATCACTCTTAGTGACAGAGGTGATGGCTGCGGTTATCTTGGAATTGAATGCTCCGATCCAAAAGCAGTTCAAACTCTTCTGAGCAGACCTTTTTACAAAGCAGAATCTGTAAACGAATTTATTGGGAGAAGTTTTTATTACGTTTCATTACCGTTTCTGGCGCTAGAGGGGCGGTCGCCATTAAGTCAACCTTGGACCGATATTTATACTGTTCAAGGTCCTCTCGGCTTTCTGCCGCCCTGGCTATTCTGGCTGCTCGCTAATCTATTTTATTGGGTATTCTGGCTGAATTTAGCGCTCGGTATGACTAACGCATTGTTTGCAGTACCTCTCGATGGCGGCTACATGTTTAGGGATTTTGCCGATTTTTTAATTATCAAGCGCAGATATGCTGTGCCTATTATCATGGCACTACTTTGTGCTTTGTTTTTACTAATACTGCTGAGCGCGCTGCCTTCGCTATTTAGTTTGGCACTTCTAATTATATGGCTTGCCGCAATCTGTACAATTTCAATTACCATAGCTACTGAACTTAAACTTGGGTTTGGAATCGCTGAGCTAGCTCCTGAGGAAAGGGATAATCTAGTAAAGCCTATTTCTTACGCTCTTTCACTGACAATATTATTCCTGATACTATGGCTGATTATACGTCCTAGAGTGTGAAGTTTCTATGACCAGAAAAATCATTGATTTAATCCTGCGGCCCCTTTGCTTCATTGCAATCCTATTGTATGGAATTTTTCTAGCCTCGGCAATAGCGCTCGTAATAGGCTCTTCATTTCTAGTGCTGCCTTTTTTAACTACCAGTTATTGGGTTTTCTTTGTTTTAATACCGTTGCCGCTACCGCTTTTTCAACTTCAAGGTCATTTACTGGCGCTCTACTACATACTCGTAGTGCTTGTGATTCTATTATCTTTTATATGGCTTTTAAAGAGCAAAAAAAGAGCTGATAGTTTTATTACTCTTGCGCAAGTATTTCTTGCAACTCTGTTCTTTATAGAAGCATACTACCTTGTCCTCCGGATTTTTGGCGCTGGTTATGTTGTGCCTTCACCTGAAAATTTGCAAGACCATCTCTTTAAAGTAACGAACGCATGCTTTCACGAAGAGCTTATATGTAGAGTCTTGTTGCTAGGTCTGCCTTTGTTTTTCGTTCGCGCCATTGCAGGGAAAGTGCAAACACTCAAAAGCTACATACTGGGTGGCAATTTAAAACTCGATGCCCCTGCTACCTTTTTTCTTATACTCTCTTCTCTAATATTTGCTTGCGCACACTACCTTCTAGGCTGGGACCTCTATAAAATTCTACCTGCATTTATTGCAGGACTGGCTCTGGGATATCTATTCTTAAAATTCGGATTGCACATTTCCATCTTGTTGCACCTTTCTTTTAATTATTTAGGACTTGTATTAGGAGCGTTTGGTACCCTTGCGCCTTTAATTGTGACTGTTATTTACACCTTTTTGCTGTTTATAGGATTTATATATTTTTTGAAATTGCTTAGAAAAGGTGCTAAATTTTATTTGAGTATGTAAAAAATTTTATTCCTCCATTCCTATTACTCGCTATGCTCGTTATAGGCCTTACAGGAATGCCGGGCGCTGGTAAAACAGAATTTGTAAAGCTTGCTCAGAAAAGGGGCTTTGCAGTGTATAGAATGGGTGACGCTGTCTGGGAATGGGTGAAGAACAGAGGCTTAGAGCTCACGAACGATACTGTAGCTAGAATAGCTAATGAAGAACGTAAAAAATATGGTGGAGGTATTTGGGCTGAACGCACTATTGAGATGATAAAGAAAAAAGCAGATAAGATAATCATCGATGGGATTAGAAGTCCTGACGAAATAAAGATTTTCAAAAATTATTTTCATAATTTTGTTTTGGTTGCCGTTCATGCACCACCTGAAATAAGATTCAAGAGGATTGTTGGAAGAGAGAGGGTAGATGATGCAAAATCTAAAAATGATTTTTTAGCGCGCGATAAGCGCGAGCTTGGGTGGGGTATAGGAGAAGTTATCAGGAGCGCTGACTTTTTATTGGTAAATGATTGTAGCCTTAGCGATTTTAGATTAGAAGTAGAGAAGTTGTTGAATTTAAATTTACATTTTGCATAGCCCCATTTCTATAATTTGAATTTTCTCACTTTTATCTTGCTTTCCTTAAGCATCTTTTCTGAGAGCTCGTCTGCATAATCTTCACCATACACAATTTCTTTTATCTCTGCATTAATCAGCATTTTAGCGCATACAGAGCATGGGAAATGTGTAGTATAAAGTATAGAATCTTTTATGCTCACTCCGAATAGCGCTGCTTGTATAATTGAATTTTGTTCAGCATGCAAGCCTCTACAGAGCTCATGGCGGTGCGTCTCAGGCACTTTAAGCTCTTCGCGCACGCATCCCACTTCAGAGCAGTGTTTCAAGCCTTTAGGTGCACCGTTATAGCCAGTGGCAAGTACACGCTTCTCTTTTACTATTATTGCACCGACCTGTCTTCGCAGACAAGTAGAGCGCTTGCTCACTAACTGCGCCATGCGCATAAAATATTCGTCTAAGTTGGGTCTCATCAAAAAAGAAAAAGATTTTTTAGGCTCTTAAACCTTTTACTGGGTAATGAAACTAAAAAAATCTGCAATCCTAGGCTTTGTAAAAGATTTGCTTGTAGCCTCTATCATTATTCTCATTATTCTTACTGCAATGTATGCCTATACTGGAGTATGGCCTCCTATTGTGGTTATTGAAAGTAATAGTATGGAGCATTCCGGTGCGCCTTACGGCAGGCTCGGCACAATAGATGCAGGCGATTTTACATTTGTAAAGAAAGTTAATGGTAGAGAAGACATTGTTACTTACTATCAAGGCAAACAAAGAGGATATACCACTTACGGTAATTATGGCGATGTGATAATATTTTTGAAAAATGGCTTGCCCGGAACCCCTCTTATACATCGCGCTATGGTCTGGGTTGAGCTGAATATAACCTATGTGCACCTACCAGAGGAGGAAATGCTGGGTTACGGCTCTGGACAAAACATTGATCTATGGTATCTTCTTAGAGCGGACCGAGAGCCTGCACAACAATTCACTCCTACTAGCGATTTTTTGATTAGTAAAGTAAGGCTGTATATAAGAATGGAAAGTGGCGGAGGAGGAACAATTAATGTAGTTATAAGACCTGACACTGGCAACGACCTACCGGACGATGCAGTAGCACTTACATCAATTGCCACTAACAGCTCTGCTTCTGCTAGTGGTGTGTGGCTTGATTTCGTATTTAGCGAGCGAGTACTCTTGAAAGCCGGTGTAAAGTATTGGATACACGCAGCCTGCAATGATTCAGTTGGCTACGCATGGGCTACAAAAAGCGCTGACGCGTACATAACTGGAATATTCGCACGGAAAGAGGCTGAAAGTTGGGTTAAATATCCAACCTATGACACCTTTTTCTACGTGTACGGCAATAAAACTCAAGAGAAAATACTTTACGATGTTCCTGAGCTAGGTATTTTCAATCAATCCTCTATAACAATAGAGGGCTTGGTGAATAACTACAAGCCTTGGTTCAAAGGGGAGAGGCACAGCGGATTCATAACAAAAGGAGATGCTAACGATTGTTGCGATCAAAGATCGAGAAATGGAGAGCTTGTGAAAGTAGATTGGATTATAGGTGTTGCTCGGGGTGAGCTCCCTTGGTTTGGCGGGATTAAACTCTTGTTTGATGATTTGACAACAGGCAGTAGCAACGCAGGTAATGTAAGAGGCGATTGCTGGGCTATGCTCGTGGTTGCAATTGCGCTTCTACTCGCTGTGCCTACGAGTATTGATTACTCTTATCCTTTTATAAAAAATAAAATCGTAGCTTTTAGAGAGCAGCGCAAAATTAAGAAAAAGAGATTTGAGAAATTAGAGAAATTAGAGTTTGAAGTTGAGCGCGGAAAAAGATGAAGAAATATGTACTAATTCCTAACAGTTTTGGAGCGCAAGAGCGTGACCCTAAAATTAGAGCTTTGCTCATAGGGCAGCTTGCTAGAGTTGCCACAATGTTTAGAATAGCAAAAATAATAATTTATCCAGAGCCTAAGTATAGAACTGAGCGCGCGCATACCAGAGAGCTTGTTGCTCTATTGCGCTATGCAAATACGCCTCAGTGGCTTAGAAAATATATTTTTAAGCGTGAGCCTGAGCTGAGCTACGCGGGCGTGCTGACCCCCCTTCAAGCGCCGCACCATCCTGAGCTTGAGGATAAAGTGGAGCATAGGTTTGGATATGTAAAAGAGGTCTGTGGACACTCGGTTGTGGATGTAGGGTTAAAAGACCTATGCACTTGCAATCAGAGGCTTAGTCCAGGCAAAGTCATGCTCTTTAGAATTAAGGGAAAAGAGTGTGAGCCTATGACAAAAGAGGCTTTACAAAACTATTTTGGTTATGAGGTTGAGCTTTTTTCTGAGCCTCTAAGAGAAGTTTTGAAGAAGTTAAAGGCGCAAAATGTTCTCATTCTCGGCACTTCCAAATACGGTACGCCTATAGAGAAAATATTCTCTGCCCTGAGTGCGCAGCTTAAAAACAGAAATAAAGTAGCAATTGCATTCGGGTCCTATGCTCATGGTTTTTTAGACTGGTTTAGTAAAGAAGAGTGTCAAGAGCTTTTTGATTTAATAATTAACGTACAATCAACTCAAGGGACGAAGACCATTAGAACTGAAGAAGCGCTATTCCTGAGTTTAGAAATAATAGATTTAGCGAAGAAGATGGCAGCCTAGAGTAAACTCAGCGACGAAGTTCTTCTTGACTAGCTTTTTAGTTGAATCTATCCGCTGAGTTTAAGTAAACTCAGCGACGAAGTTCTTCTTGACTAGCTTTTTGGTTGAATCTATTTGCTGAGTTTAAGTTACACTAACGTTAGCTGTCTTTGCGGTCTATAGCTACTCAGCTCTTTTATAAGCTCATCTTCTTCAAGCACTTTTTTAGCTTCTTCCAAAGGCACTCCCAGCGATATTTCCTTTGTTCTGCCGTATCTTCCTTTGGAAATAACTCTTGCGTTAATCACTCCGAGCATATCTAATTCTGAAATTAGACCCGAGACCCTTCTTTGCGTTAAATCTGTAACCTTTGCCCTTTTCACTAACTCTTTATAAGTATCGTAGACCTCGCCTGTAATTAGTTTAGTATTGCCTACCTGCTCGTTTAGAATTACTGAAAGCAGTACGACTTTGGAATGCAAAGGAAGCGTTCTTATAAGTTCGTTCATGCTCTCATGCTCTATTTTGGCTTGCGCCTTCCGCACGTGCTCCTCAGTAACTTTTTGCTCCCCAGCCCTCTCAGCCAGTTCTCCAGCTACTCTCAACATATCGAGAGCTCTTCTTGCATCGCCATGCTCTTGAGCTGCGAGCGCTGAGCATAGTGCTAATGCCCCCTCGCTGAGCACATTTTCTTGGAAAGCTAAAGAGGCTCTCTGAGCTAATATATCTTGTAACTGGCTCGCGTTGTATGGTGGGAATATAAGTTCTTCCTCGCCTAAACTGCTTCTTACTCTAGGGTCTAGAAGTTCTGTGAATCTAGGGTCGTTTGATATTCCTATAACGCTTGTTTTTGATTTGCCTAAATCTGAGTTCATTCGCGTTAGTATGTAGAGTGCGCTGTCACCGCTTTTGGCAACGAGTTTGTCTATTTCGTCAAGTGCTATCACAGTAATACTTTCGCTCTTCTCTAGCTCCTCTTTTAATTTATTATAGACCTTATCCAAAGGCCAGCCTGTGAAAGGAATGCGCTCATTCCAATCTTGAATTATACTATTGCCTATCTGCGAGAGTACCCCATATTCGGTATCTACAATTTCGCAGTTTATATACACGAAGATTATTTTACGACCTAGCTCCTGGACTGCTTTGAGCAGCTCGTTGCCTACATATTTTGTAACGGCGGTTTTCCCAGTACCGGTTTTGCCATAGATGAATACGTTTGAGGGCGTCTCGCCTCTAAGCGCGGAGGCGCAAATACTAGCAAGCCTGTTTATTTCTACCTCTCTATGAGGCAAAACTTCAGGTATGTATGAGGCTCTCATTACTTCTTTATCTCTGAAAATAGTTCTCTGCTCTAAATAAGGTTCGAATATCGCGCTCCCAATCATTCTCCTCAACCCCTGTTTTTCCACTCGAGTTTCTAAATTGAAACAAACATTTAACGACTTACTTAGTTATAAACTTTTCTTGACATTTGTTATCATTTATACCTTTTCTTCAAGTGTATTTTTAGTTGACTACTTTTATATTTTAAATTAAATAATTTTTACTCGTCGATTCTTTTCAAATAACTGAAAGATATAAAATTAAAAAAATAAAAATCGCTTATTATATAATAACAAAACTCCAGAGGAAATAGAGGGGTCGGGTCAGAGCTTAAAATCTTTCTTCTTAGCCTCTAACCCGTCGCTATATCTTTTGGGAAGACTTAGAGCAAGCTCCTCAAGCTCAGGTAGTGCTTTTATAAAACCAGCTTTACTTCCAGTTGAAATTAAGGCTCTGAACCTGCGACGCTTAATACAGCAATCAATAAAATACCAAGAGCCTGCAATAAATACAAAAGGAGATGTTATAAGCAGCCACCAGCCCCAATCACCGAGCTTTTCCATCTCTTGGAGAGCAGAGAGCTCAGCAGGAAACGTAGCTCTGTGAATATAGCTAAGATACCAAATTACACTGCAAGATACCATTACAGTACCTATAACAAACAAGCATGAGCTAAGTGGAAGTGCGAAATCTTTTAGTTTCCTTACCATGTTATTCACAGCTTATAACCAAGCTTTCTGAGAAATTCTTTCCTCTCAATTATATCTTTTTCAGCCTCAATGCCACGGGGTAATGAACCGTCAACAACGCCCAAAACACCTCTTCCCTGAGATGTTTCTGCAACTATAACCTCGATGTCATTAGCTGTAGCACAGTAAATATTACAAATCTCAGAGACATGCTTTATTGCATTCAATACATTTATAGGATAGGCGTTTTTCAGTAAAATAATAAAAGAATGTCCGCAAGCTAATGAAAATGCGTTTTGAGCTGCTAATTTTTTTAGTGCATCATCGTTGCCGCTAATCCTTACTAGGCATGCACCAGAGCTTTCGCAAAATGCTATTCCAAACTTAATTTGAGGCACGCTTGTAATAAGCACTTCGTGCAAATCTTCTACAGTTTTTATAAAGTGGCTTTGCCCTAAAATTATATTTACCTCAGGCGGTTTTTGAATTTTTATAGTTTTAAGCTCCATACCCACAGGAATAGCTTAGAAAAGAATAAATTTTTTCATTTAAAAGTCCTACATAAAATCTTCTAATCTGCCAGGCCTCAGTTTAGCATTTTGGAAAACAGAATCTATAGAATGCTCTACAAGCATTATTCTCTGCTTAATATAGCTCGAGACATTGTACTTAGAAGCCAGCTCTTTAGTCAGCATCAAATATTTTCTAACACTGCCCTCATGCACAGTAAGAGTTAAGTTGCCCTCACATTTACTGCATTTGCCAGTCAAAGGCACACGCCTGTGAATAGTATTACATTTAGGGCATCTAACGTTCTGCTTAGAAAACTGGCTTAAATTACCTATCAAGTCAGGCAAGAAATGTGTAGTGATGATTTTAGAAACCATCTCACTTACATCCACAGCTCTTATTTTAGTTGCAAGCGCTAATTGCGCTCTGAGCTTGTCTTCCATTGTCTTTAATGTCTTATAAGAAGACTGTAAAGTACCTGAAGCAATATTGTCAGTGCAGTGTGTGAATCTAAATTTTTCGTACTGGAGCTCAGTGCCAACGCGCTTTCCAACGTTATCTATAAAATGAGATATGTTCTTAGGAAGCTCTGAGCCCAAACTACTGCTGTAAAATTCTAAAGGATATTTTTCTACAGTGTCAAGATTCCAAGCTTCCTTGTCTATCTCTTTAGGCTCTACTCTTGTAGTTAGCACCAGAGGCGCATCCATTAAGCCGCCTCTCGAGCTCGGGAGATAGCTTCTGGAAAAGTTTAAAAGTGCGTCCATCAATAGAATAACAGAGTTCTCGTCACCGTCACAATTTCTCCTTGTCGCAGCGTAGAAGAAAGGATGCGCATAACACACATTAGCATTAGTATAGCCTATAATTCTGCCCAAAAGTCCTGCAGAAGTATGTGGTGACAGCCCTATAACTAAATGCCCTATAAGTTGTTCGCTGTGCTTTGCATTATAAAACGCAGTAAGTTTGTAAAATTTAGCAAGTAGCTCGTCAACGAAATTCGCTACCTTTAATAAATAATCAATGCATGCTTTCGACACTACTACATCTTGAGGTTTGAGCTCTACAAGTTGCTCCTCGCTAACAAGCTCGTTGCCAAGATAATCTTTTTCGTATCCAAGCTCTTTGATTCGTTCTAAACTAATATTAATTTCGGAAGGCTTGAAATGAGTTAAAGGCGCATTTGTGAGATCGTATCTTATAGTACCATCTTTAAATACAAACACATTATGCTTAGCCCTTAAAATACCTTTTTCTAAAGCCTCAGGAGTTTTATGAATCGAAGTTAAGCCAAGCACACCTTTGATATCAGGAATTTTATCTTTATCCTCGTTTAAGTTTCTACATGCTTCTTCTAATATTTCTTTAAAATTAAGACACAGGCGCTTAACTAAAGGAGTAGCAATTGTATGCTCATTGCAATAACTGCATTTAAATCTAAAAAGCCTCCTTCCGCAAGACTTACAAACTCTTAGACCAACTTCCACACCTTCTCTACGGTTATCACCTTCTTCTGTAGAAGCTTGCTTTACAAGTCTCCTTCTACCGCCTCCAAGCCCTAGAGGAAAGAGCACATGAACCGGAGGCCTCATCTTGCGCTCTTTACTCTTTTCAGGTCTCCCTATACGAGCTCCTATTCGTGTAGGAGCTTTCGCCCTTATAGTAAAGCGTGCAAGTTTAGAGATAAGCTCTATTGAGTTTGCAGCCACGTCAGCCTTATTTTCAGAAATTATTTTACCGTTTTCGACCTTCAAGCCTAGGCATCTGAGCAAGATGTATGAATAATCGCTATCTATTATTATCCTATTCTCTTCATCTTTATGTGGCACACAGAGAGTAATCAAAATATCTTTGAGCTCACTGTCCTTAGCAATTATAAGAGCGTTATTAACGTACTCTGACTTTTCTATAACTCTACGAAGCTCTAAAATTTCGTTGCAATTTAAATCTTCCCAAAATAAATTATATTTAGGGCAGAGCGGTATCTTGTAACGCTCGCTAAGCTCTATAGCTAAAGTAGGCGAAGGGTCTAAATAATGAGAAGGTATAGTTTGTGACCTCAGCGCCTTAGCTAGCTCTTGCAGCCACCACTCCATCACATAACTTGATGGTAGTAGAGGATAGTTATTTTCTGCGAACTCGCCTTGCGCAACTAGCAACTCGCCAGTATCTATAATATTAACAACTTGGCCTTTGAGCTTTATTGCATCTTCAACTCTGTTTATTTGAACTAAAGATTTGTCTTTCAATAGCACTATAGGACCTTCTAAAGCACTACAGGGAGCGACTATACCTGCCTTGCCAGGACGCTCTAACTTTAGCTGAGTGCCTATAGCTAAGAAGTCATCTAGCAACACCATTGTAGCTGGATTTATACCTACGCATGCAAGTCCTGTATTTCTAGCTCTACCATAGCGCAGCCTAAAGCCGCCTTTTCCGGAGGGGCTTGCAAGTACAGGCCTGCCTGCAATTAAATCTTTCATATAGCCGATATCTTCTTCAGTCTTCTTATCGTTAGTTTTGCTAGCTGCAAGTTTATCAGCGAACTCCCAAGAGTCAATGTTGAGAAGCTTCACATATTTCTGGAGTTTAGAGACTTTTGCGCAAAGTCCTTCTGCGATTACCAAGCAAGCTCCTCCTCTTATACGGTTTGTCTCAACCCTAGGCAAGTTGCGATTACCAACTACTTCCAACTCCTCAGTAGCCTCGCCGTGAATACAGACAGGACAATTCTTTACTACAAGCTCTATTTCTTCGTTGCTAGGAGTGTATTGCAAATGCTGCTCTTGTTTGTAAAGTGAAATTTCTTCTTTGTAGCGCTCAATCTCCTCTCTTGTAGGAATATATTTGCTCAGACCAGCCTCTCTTCTGATAACATCTGCAATTAAAACACTCAGAGCCTGGGCAGTACCGCCAGCGCTGCGTATAGGACCTGCAAAATAAACTGCTAAAAAAGGCGAGCCGTTAATGTTCTTCTTTATTCTAACGCTTGCAATACCTTCAAGTGCAGCTACAGGCACTGCTTCTGTAACTATAGCCAAGCCTGTTCTTAGCGCTTGCTCAAGATTACCTTCTAAATTAACAGCTTCCCTCTTTGCAACCTCTTTTGCAATTTCTATAGCAAGCTCTTCTCTATCAAGCTCTTTAGCCAAAGCTCTTATCCTTTCACTAATACCTTCAGGCCCAACAAGTTTCTCAACCCTTCCTGCTAAATCTTCTGCAAACTGAATTTCAGGGGCAAGCTCCGGATCAAGACCTTTAGCCCTAGCCTTAGCTGCAATCTGGTAACATTCTTCAGCTTCTAATATCAAGCGGTAAAAATATTTTTCAGTTTCCCTGCCGCAAATCATCCGATATCAAAATCGTTTGTGACGATATAAATGTTCTTAAAAGAAGTGCGATAGCGAATGTCTCACATACGGTTTTTTTTGAAAGGGATGTGTGAATATTCTTTATGAGCTCCTAGCTGCTTTCATGGATTTGTTGGACACGGACAAGAAGTTGTAGAAAAATACATAACCCCTCAGAAATATTCTATGCATTGAGGCCTCGTTTTTAAGGACGGGGTCTATACGTATAGATATATCGTGATACGTCACTTGAAAATGGTGAGTGAAATGGAAAAAAAGAAATTGATAGGAATATCGGTTGGAATAATCGTAATCGTGGTTGTAATAGCGGCTATTAGTTTCGTGTTGCCGAGAGTGCAACCACCAGCAGGGCCCACGATGAAAGATACTGATGGGGATGGAGTCCCGGACGACCAAGACGATTACCCTCACGACAAGATGTATCGCGCAAGACTGGAAGTAACAAAATCAAATTGGTTCAGAAAGGATAATGAGGTACATGTTGTTTTTGAGTATAGAAACAACAAATCATATGATTTGTACTTTGTGACGCCATACGTTAGTATAATAAGAAGTGACGGGGTGGTAATAAAGACATATGATTCTGCATGGGGTGCAATAGACTCGGGTAATGTTTTTCAACCTGGAGAGAAAAGCTACTCCTGGGTTCTGTTTGAAGACCCAGAAAAATTAGCAGCATCTTACATGATTGAGGTCAAGGGCGAATCGCTTAGAGGTTATGAACCAAAAGAATTCAAAGACCCGAACGTGAATATCGAATCTCACGGTGGAAGTTATAATGCAAGCACAAATACATATACGATATCTGGGACGGTTAAGAACAACGAGAATGTAAGTGTGAATATCAATATTTACGCAGGTTTTCTTGCAACTAATGGGACATTGCTAGATGTGGGAAAAAGCTACAGTATTTATATACCTGCCGGTAGAACTGCTATGTTTAGTATTACTTCCCATGAATTTCCAGATGCAGATAAAATTTCCACGTATGAGATGATCCTTCTCCGGTGTTAGATGCCCCATACTTCAGCCGGGGGGTCTTCACTTACAACTCGGAGATGCAGATAATGAATAAATATCTAATATTTGCCATTCTGACGGTTATAATACTCTGTTCTGGGTGTATTTTTAGACCTCAACAGCCTAAAACATGGCAATCTACTAGAGGTCATAGTCACAATCTTTATTTCAGAATTGATACTGAAAAAAATAATTTTGCACGAGGAGAGGATGTTCGAATAACCCTCACGTTGGTAAACGAGAATATTCAAAATGTAACTTTGTACGGAGTTTGCGACCCCGCATGGATAATAAAAGTTATAAGCTCAGAAAATCAAACAATTGATTACACTCCAAGATATGCGTTAGAGGTAATAACATCCATTGAAATCAACGCTTCATCAGAATTATTTATTACAAATTGGACATGGAAACAGACAAAATATGATCCTATGTATGGCACTGATAGCACAATTGACGAGGGCGGCGAATACAAACTTTATGCGTTATGGCAAGGCAATGTCTCAGATGTCTCAGTTTATGGATGGAAAACTATTTGGATAGATTAAAAAGGGAAATGAGTGTATGCTTGATGCCCCATACTTCAGCCCGGGGTTCTTCACTTCCGCCCCCCAATCTCCAGCACTCTCTCCAAATTCTCAGGCTTAGCGCTAAAATATTTTCTTACCGGCGCTAGTAACTCATAAAGTTTTTCAGCGACACCAAGCTTCAAATCGAGCGGATGAAGTTCACCGGTAGCGTAAAATTTGAGCAACTCATTCAAATTTCCTTCTAGAGCGCTTGCATCTCTCCTTTCAAAACGAATTTTTTCGTAAGCAGGTAATATTAAATACTTGCAAATATCGATCACAGGATTGTTAATATCTTTTGGAGGGCAGTAGGCGCTTAGAATTTTATTTGTTATTTCTTCTTTGCTGTCATGAATGAAAATACATGTTTCAGGCTTGCTTTTAGACATTTTCTGCTCAATAATATCTTTGCTACGAGCCTGCAATCCAGGAAGAATAGGGGTATGGAGAGCAACAAACTTATTCAAGCCTAATTTATCTGCAGCCTCTCTTGCAAGAACATGAGCTTTTCTTTGGTCCATACCTCCGAAAGCAATGTCCACATTAAGCTCGAAAATATCTGCGCATTGCATTGCAGGATAAATTATTTTAGAAGTATCCAGCTCAGCTTCTTCCTCCTTCCTACCCATTATAGTCATCGCTCTTTTCATTCTAGCCAGAGAGAAACATTTTGCTATCCTTATTACTCTTTCCCAGTAGCTCTCTTTTTTTACAAGCTCCGATACATAAACGAATTTAGTTCTCTTTTTATCTACGTTTAGCGCCAGAAAGCAATCTTTTACGTACTCAGCGCAAATTTTTATATTTTCTAAATTGCCATTGAGCTTATCGTTAATAAAAGCGTGCCAGTCTGCAAGTAGAATAATTACTTCAAAGCCTGCTCGCGCTAAATCATTGGCTTTCTGAGCGCATAATATACCTTGCCCTATGTGCACTAGTCCGGAAGGCTCTATACCAACATAAGCTCTAGGATTGGTTTTGTCTTCAATTAATTTTTCAAGCTCTTCCGGAGTTAGAATTTCATCGACATTTCGTGTAATGAGCGCAAGCTTTTGATCTTTTGTCAGCATCAAGCACAAATAAGTTTGTGATAAAAAGAATTTTTGGTATTATAATACAGCTAACAGTAATCTTAATTACTAACCAGGCAGATTATTACAAAGAAGTGGTGAAAAATTGATAAAAATCGCTGTTCCTAACAAGGGAAGGTTGAGTGAAGAATCTATAAGGCTACTTCGTAGCATAGGGCTGAAAATAGCGCTTGAGGAGAGAAGTCTCTTTTTGGAAACTCCTAAATATTCTATAATCTTCGTTAGAGCTCAGGATATACCAGGCTTCGTTGAAGAAGGAGTTGCTGATATCGGCATTACAGGTCTCGACTTGGTGCTCGAAACAGGCAAGAAAGTAAAGAAATTACTGGAACTAAATTTTGGCTACTGCAGACTTGCAATTGCAGTACCTGAGAAATCTAAAATTTTAGCAGTCGAAGATATTCCAAACAATGCGAAGGTAGCGACATCTTTTCCTAACTTAACCAAAGAATATTTTAGAAAAATAGGTAAGAAAATAGATATTGTAGAAGTTAGCGGTACTGCAGAAATAGCGCCTCACTTGGGTGTAGCAGAATTAATTACGGATTTGGTAGAAACCGGCGCTACGCTAAAGACAAACTATTTAAGAGAAATAGGCACTATAACAGAATCAAAAGCTGTAGCTATTGCTAACGAAAAAGCTTTAGAGCTAGAGGAGAAGAAGAGAAAGATAAACGAGCTTGTTGCAGCATTAGCAAGTGTAATTAACGCAACAGGTAGAAGATACCTAATGGCAAATGTGCCTAAAGAAGCGCTGGAAGATGTGAAATCGCTCATTCCAGGTATATCAGGGCCTACTGTAATGAGTATCATAGGCAGCGAGAAAATCGTGGCAGTTCATGCAGTTGTTAACGAAGAAGAAATCAACGGTGTTATTGCAGTTTTGAAAAAACTAGGCGCCACAGGTATTCTGATTGTGCCTATTGAAAGAGCAGTTTTATGAATATACCAATAAAAAAGCTATCAGAGCTATCAGAGCAAGAAAAGAATAAACTTTTCAATCGAAGACTTGATTTGGATAAGTATTTTAATGTGGTTAAAGAGATAATAGAAAATGTTAAGAGTAGAGGCGATAAAGCTTTACTTGAATATACTGCTAAATTCGATGGCGCTCAACTAAAAAATTTAGAAGTTAGCGAGCAAGAGTTTAAAGAAGCACTTTCAAAAATTCCTAAAAATGTAGAGAGCACTTTGCTGGCGTGTATTAAAAACATAAAAAAATTTCATTTGTTGCAACTTCGCAAAACCGAAAAAATAAAAGAGGGTATTGAGCTTGGCAGGCTCTTTCAGCCTTTGCAAGCAATTGGTATTTATGTGCCTGGCGGCACAGCCTCTTACCCGTCAACTGTAATAATGGCATGCATACCTGCAAAAATAGCAGGAGTGAAAGATATTGTTATTTGCACTCCGCCTAGAAAAGATTGCACAACAGATCCTTTAGTGCTTTTAGCTGCTAAACTTTGTAAAGTAAATAAAATTTACAAAGTAGGAGGTGCGCAAGCAATAGCAGCTCTAGCTTATGGCACTGAAAGCATCAAAAAAGTTGATAAAATAGTAGGTCCTGGCAATGTCTACGTAACTGCAGCTAAACTATTGGTTTCAAAAGATGTAGATATAGATTTTCCATGCGGCCCAAGCGAAATTTTAGCAATTGCGGATGAAAAGGCTGATAGCGAGCTATTAGCGCTTGATTTACTTGCGCAAGCTGAGCATGACGAGAATGCACATGCAGTTTTAGTAACAACATCGCAGAAAATAGCTAACGAAGTCAAAGTTAAATTGCTAGAGTTAATCGAGAATTTAGAGCGAAAAGCCATAATTCTCAGAGCTCTTGAAAGTAACTCAGCGATTCTAATAGCGCACTCCATCCAAAAGTGTATAGAATTTGCAAATCTATATGCGCCTGAGCATTTAGAATTAGTTGTTAGCAAGCCTGTAGCGCTAGGCAAGATAAAAACCGCAGGCTCAGTTTTTTTAGGCGAGTCAACGCCTAGCGTTGTTGGCGACTACTCTTCAGGCTCTAACCATATTTTACCAACTTCTGGATATGCAAGAACGAGATCGGCACTAAGCGCAGATGATTTTGTTAAATCTATAACTTACCAGAAAATATCTAAAAAAGCACTCTTTACACTTGCAGAGCCGGCAGTGAGAGTTGCGCGCCTTGAGGGCTTTGAAGCACATGCTAAAAGTCTGGAGAAAAGGTTAGAGAAATGGAAAAAGCGAGGAAAGACATAAAGCTACTCAAGCCTTACTTTGCAGAGCAATTCAAAGGACTTAGAATGGATACTAACGCTAATATTTTAGGCATTAATCCAGCAATAACAAGAGCTCTGAGCACAGCTAAATTCGCAATTAATCAATACCCGGCTCCAAACTCAGATTTTTTAAGAAAAGCTTTAGCTAAAAAATTGAAATTATCCCCAGATAATATTATCGCAGGAAACGGCTCAGATGAAATTTTAGATTTTATAATGAGAGCTTATTTAGAGCCTAACGATGCTCTGGCTATCCCAACACCTACTTTTGTTATGTATAAAATTTATGGTATTTTGAATTTTGCCAAAGTAATTGAGATTCCTTTAATCAGAACTAAAAAAGTTTGGGATTTAGATGTAAGCGCGTTTTTAAAGGCAAAACCGAAAATTACAATTATCGCAAATCCAAACAACCCTACTGGTAATTGCTTCCCTGAAAATGATATCTTAAAAATTATTGAAAGCTCAAAAGGTATTATCGTAATAGATGAGGCTTATGCAGAATATTCTGGCAAGAGCCTTTTGCCATACATTAATAAATATAGCAATCTGATAATAACAAGAACTTTTTCTAAAGCTTATGCTCTAGCAGGTCTTAGAATAGGTTATGGGGTAGCGCAGCAAAGTATTATCGAAGAACTGCTCAAAGTGAAGCCGCCTTATAACTTGAATGCTGTAAGCGAATCACTCGCAATAGAAGCTTTGAAATCTAATGCGTGGCTGAAAAAAATTGTAAAAATCACTATAGAAGAGCGCGAGAAATTAAGTAAAGAGCTTGAAAAGCTTGGTTTTGAGGTCTATCCGTCAGTGACTAATTTCGTACTTGCAAAAGCGCCTATTAACTCAGAAAAATTATGCGCAGCTTTAAGGAAGAAAGCAATATTGATAAAAGATTTTGGCATGCAAAAAGAGCTTGAAAATTGCGTTAGAATTACAACTGGCAAAAGGGAAGATAATTCCAGACTGATAAAAAGTATAAATGTAATTTTAAGGTCATGAAAATCATTCCTAGCATTGATTTACATAATGGAAAAGTAGTTAAATTGCTACATGGCAAACTCAATACAGGTATTGTATTGAAAGAGAGCGCTTTAGAGCTTGCTATTAAATGGCGAGAAGAGGGCGCAGATTGGCTGCATTTAGTGGACTTGGATGCAGCATTAGGCATAGGCAATAACCTCAAAACAATTGAAGAAATAATTGAAAAAGTAGATATTAAAGTGCAAGTGGGTGGTGGAATAAGAGCCACAGAAAAAGCTTGCGAGCTACTAGAGAAAGGCGCAAATAGAATAATAGTGGGCACACGCGCTGTTATAGATATTGACTGGCTGAAAGAGCTAGCTTCAAAACTAGGCTCTAAAATTATAGTTGCGGTAGATTCTAAAAACGATAAAATATTAGTTAAGGGTTGGCAGGAGAACAGCGGAAAAAATCTAGCTGAATATGTAAAAGATGTTGAAAAGCTCAATCTGTGTGGCTTCTTATACACTAATATCAAGACAGAAGGCAGTCTTAAAGGTATAGAGCTAGAGCCTATAAAAAAGCTCAGAAAACTAACGAGCAAGGAAATTTTAGTTTCAGGTGGAATTTGCAGGATTGAAGATTTGAAGAAACTCCACCAAATTGGTATTGATGGCGCTGTGCTTGGTATGGCACTATATAAAAAAAAGATAAATTTTGGAGAAGCTATTAAAGAACTAAAAAGGTATAATTATATAAACTAGCTTGCTATTTTTTTTATTATGAGAATTCAAAGAAAGACCAAGGAAACTGATATCGCTCTAGAGCTGGAGATTTACGGTGAAGGCAAAGCTAAGATTGAATTAAAGCCCGAGAACAACTTTTTAGAGCATATGCTCACAACGCTTGCTAAATTTGCAAATTTTAATTTAGCTGTTAGAGCAAGCGGTAAGGACGAGCATCACCTATGCGAAGATATTGGAATAACTTTAGGCAAGGCATTACGCGAAAAATTAAAAAAAGAAGTTAAAATAAAGAGAATTGGTAAATCAATTTTGCCTATGGACGATGCTTTAGTATTAGTAAGTGTAGATTTAATTGAAAGACCTTATGTTAATGTAGATTTACCAAATGAACTATATCTGCATTTCCTTAGGTCTTTTGCTCTAGAGTCAAAAATCACTTTCCACAACCTAATTTTGCGCGGTAGGGAAGAGCATCATATAGTAGAAGCCACTTTTAAAGCTTTGGGTTTAGCTCTGAGAGAAGCGCTTGAGTTTGAAATGAAATTGAAAAGCACAAAAGGTGAGGTTAAATGGAAGAAGACCTAAAATTTGATGAGCGTGGGCTAATACCTGTAATAACGCAGGACTATACTAATAACGAAGTGCTGATGCATGCATGGCTCAACAAAGAAGCTTTAGAGAAAACGCTTGCTACAGGAAAAATGCACTACTGGAGCAGGGAAATGAAAAGAATATGGCAGAAGGGCGAAAAAACAGGCAATGTGCAAGAGCTCGTTGCTTTGAAAGTAGATTGCGATAGAGATTCGATTTTGGCTAGAGTAAAGCAGAAAGGTAACGCATGCCATACCAACAGCTACTCATGCTTCTTCAATTCTATAATTGAGAAAGAGAAAGGCGCTAGTCTAATTTACGAGCTTTTGAAAGTGCTGGAAGAGAGGAAAAAGAGTCCTTCTGAAAAATCATATACCAGCAAGCTTTTAAGCAACGAAAAATTACTAACAGATAAAATAATAGAAGAATCCAAAGAAGTTGCAACTGCATCCACAAAAGAAAATTTAGTTTGGGAACTAGCAGATCTTTTCTATCACTGTATGGTACTTATGACTGCTCACGGTATAGAGCCAATCGATATTTTCAGAGAGCTTGAGAGGAGGAGAAAATGACCTACGATTTCCATACCCATACGTTACTCAGCGATGGCGAACTTTTGCCAATAGAGCTTATAAGGAGAGCTTTTGTTCTTGGTTATAAAGCAATTGCTATTACAGACCATGTGAGCCCTTCTAATCTAGAAAGTGTTATAGCAAGCGCTACTAAAGATTGCGAGCTTGCTGAAAAACACTGGGATATTATCGCTATAGCAGGAGTTGAGCTAACGCACATACCTGTAAAAGCAATTTCCAAACTTGCAAAAGAAGCCCGAAAAAAAGGTGCAAAGCTAGTAGTTTTACATGGCGAAACACCTATAGAGCCTGTGGAGAAAGGAACTAATTACGAAGGCCTGCGCTCAGATATAGATATTTTAGCGCATCCTGGTTATTTAAGTTTGGAAGAGGCAGAAATAGCTTATAAAAACAATATCTTTATAGAGTTGACTAAAAGGGGAGGGCACTCAATAGCAAACAACCACATTGCAGAAATTTGTAAAAAAGCAAATTGCAAGCTATTGCTGAGTACAGATGCCCATTCTGAAAAGGATTTATTGAGGGAAGGAGAACCTAGAAAAATATGCCTAAAATTAGGTTTGGGAAATGAGATAAATAGAATTTTAGTTGAAAATCCAATGTCTTTATTGAAAAAATTGGGCTATTTATAAATTTTTTTTTGTAGATTGTTCAAAAAATCTCCAGAAAGCCTTATTAAGTTTTATATATCTATTAATTTTTATGAAAAAGCTATTCGAATCGGTTTCTGAACGAAAAGCTAGTGCGCTAAAAATACAGAGTGCAATCATTAAAGCAACAGGCGACTATTTGAGGAGCGAGGGCTTTGTTGAAATTCTGCCAGTTATAATTTCGCCTATTACAGATCCTCTAAGACATGCTACAGGCAGTGCTATTATAGAATACTATAACCACAAATATCAATTGACAAAGAGCATGATATTTCACAAGCAGCTTGCTATACTGACAATTCCTAAAATTTTCTGCTATTCGCCGAATATAAGATTCGAGCCTGTAGAGCTGGCAGATACAGGCAAGCATTTAGTTGAGTTTGTTCAGTTAGATTTAGAGGTAAGAGATGGTGATCGCGAGGAGCTAATAAGATTAGGCGAGAATTTGGTTATTCACACATTGCGCTGTGTAAAGGATAGTTGCAAAGAGGAGCTAGAACTTTTCAAGCGCGAGCTTAGAGTCCCTAACAAGCCTTTTGAGCGCATTAGTTACGAAGACGCTTATGATAAATACGGCGGTAATTTCGAAGCTGTTCTCTCGCAACTTCACAAAGAGCCCTTCTGGATTATAGACGTTCCTTTGGAAGCACGCGAATTTTACGATAGGGAAAGCGAAGAGAAGCCTGGATATCTTGTAGATATGGATTTAATCTGGCCAGAAGGGTGTGGAGAAGCACTATCTGGTGGCGAGCGCGAATACGAGTATGATAGAATTATTGCCAGAATAAAGAAGCAGGGCTTGAAAGTAGAAGACTTTATTGTGTATTTACAGCTTGCAAGGCAAGGTCTTTGTAAATCTGCAGGTTTTGGACTGGGCATAGAAAGATTTACTAGATACGTTTGCGGAGCTAAAAGAATAGAAGAGGTCACTCTTTTCCCTAAAACTCCTGGCGAGTTGGGAATTTGAACTTCCTTCCTTTCGTTATAACCTCGAACTTAGCATCTGCTTTTATAATCTCTGGCAATTCGCCCCACAACCCTAATTTATCATTTACAATAACCAAAGCTCCTATTATGCCATCAATATTTTTAACAACTTCGAAAGATTTCTCAATTTCTTCTTCACTTCTCACAGCATTTCCTAGAGCTGTAGCTGCAGAATCTGCAAGAATTGCGTTATTAGCGACAACGACGCTCGCATCAGCCTTCCCAAAACTAATAGAATGCCCTATCGTAGCTGATGAAGTGCATATTCCTAAAGGCGTCGTCTCAGGCATTATTTTCAAAGCTAAATTTTTTATTTTAGACTCGCCTGCATATATTCCTACGTTGGCAGGCTTTTTAAGAGCCATTGCAATATCTCCACCGTTATCAACAATTGCATGCTCAGCACCTTTCTCAAGCATAGCTTCAAGAGCAACTTGCGCAATAGCGCCTGCGACTGCACTCATAGGGCCTATACCAAATTTAGAGCTTTCTTCGCACATTCTCTTGACAATCTCAGGCGCTTCTTCGTTGCAATGATAAGGCTCCAAGGTAATTGCAAAAAGCTTGGCTTGAAAAATGAATTTTTCAAGTTCAGCGCGCGCTCTCAAAACAGCTCTCTTCGCTACCTCACTATATTCCTGCTCTTCTGCAATTATAGTAATCGCAGTTTCACTTACTTGGAACAGCTCCCTCAGCATTTTCTATGCACCATCAGAGCTTGATGGGGACATGCGTTAATGCACAAGCCACATTGAATACATCTTTCGTAATCTACAGAAATTGATTTGTCTTCTTTGTAGTTAAATACTTTCGTAGGGCATATTGAGATACAAGCGCCGCAGTTTATACATTTTTCTTCGTTGAGAATTATAGGCTTCTCAAGCATCGATACGCTCGCGCCCCTAGACCTTAGTAAATTAACAATCTTGGTGTAATCTTTTTCTGGAATATCTATAATCATATCTCCGCCATGCTCATCCACAGTTGCTCTTAATATATTAATTAAACTTTTACTCTCTAAAATTGTTTGCGCTATAACGGGCTCGTTAACTACCTTTCCTGGAAAGTAAACGCGAACTTTCATTTTATTAATAATTTGCTCAATGCACTTGTAGTTATCATTCCTACAACTTTCTGCTCTTTATCAACTACTGGTAGTGCAGAAATATTATGCTCTTGCAGTTTTTTAGCAGCGCTTTCTACACTTTCTTCAAGCTCTGCAGTGATAACTTTTTCAGTCATTATTTCATCTACAAATCTATATTTACCAAGTACAGCTTTAGAAATATCCCAGGAAGTTAAAATACCCAGAATTTTATTTTCTTTAGAAACTACAGGTAAATGGTCTATATTCTTCTCTATTATCAAATTAGCTGCTTCCCTAATGCTAGAGCCTCCTTTGATAGTAATGACTGGCGCAAGCATTACATCTTTTACTCTCATTATCTCTTCTTTCATAGGCTTGAACACTACATCGTACGGCAATTTTTCTAAAGGCGCGGAAATCAAAAAATTACCTTTTTCAAGCCAGTTTTTTAGTTCCAGTGCTATCTTCTTAGCAATGAAATAGCTTGAGAGTGATGATGTAGGTACTTCTTTACCTTGAATTTCTATTAATCCTGATTTGAGCTCTTCGTAAGTTACTTTCCTAAGTATCGGTCTGTCTCTTTTAGGTACTGAGTAATCAAGCACGTTAGTAACTATATCTGCATCTTTAATTGCAGTCTTTCTTGCAATGCTTTCGTTTAGTACAGGGATAGGAACGCCTATACCAACGTATAAAGTAACGCCATATTTATGGAAAATTGCAGGTTTTAAATATTCAGCTGACATTTCTTTTAGGTTGCCTTTTACCATCAATGTACCAAAACCTGCTTTTGGATTATGCTGAGTACCTTCGCCAATTACATAGCCTTTACCTCCTCCTAAAAATATTTTAGTGCCAATTCCTATAGTCTCGTAATCAGGGTCGTTGCATAGCGGCGATAATGCACCTGCGCCGGAAAAAGTTGCATTACCAAAATTTGGCAGTAAAGTACCCATATAGGTATAGAGAGTTTTATCTGAAGAATTTGTAGCCACATTATATCTTTGATATGCATTCCTTGGATTGACCATTATAGCTTGATTTAAATATTCTAAAGTAATTTTGGTCTTCAAGCTCTTTTTAGGATAGCAGTCAGTTCCGTAGCTAACTGCTCTCAGCTCTATTTCCTTGCCTAACAGCAAATCTTCAATTACGTGCGCTCCGCCGTAGTCAAAACCTTTTGTTTCGCTAAGCTGGGTTGCACCTAAATAAGCATCTACAGCTGCTATACCTGTATATGCCTCAACATCATTCAGCCAAACGCGCTGCATTTTTATAGGCTCTTCTGAGTGACCAAAATTAAGAAAAACGCCACTAGAGCACATAGCTCCGAAAGTGCCTGTTGTTACCACATCCACTTCTTTCGCAGCCTTAGCCAAGCCTTTCTCTTCTACAATTAAAGACATTTCTTCTGCATCTACAACCACAGCATTACCTTCCTTAATTTTACGATTTATTTCTTCTAGAGTTTTAGGCATATTTCAAGGTGAAAGAATGATTTTTGCGGTATTTAGGAGTTGCGGTTTATGCATCTGAGAGAGCGTTTTTAAGAGATTTAACAAAACTCTCTATTCTTTTTGTAGAGGCACTTTCCTCTATAATTTTAACAACTGCGCTCCCCACAATAACGGCGCTAGCACCTGCTTTTACAGCCTCGTAAACATGTTTAGGCTTAGATATCCCGAAACCTAATGCAACTGGGATTTTTGCCTCAGCTAAAAGCTTTACTCTTTTAATCAGAGATTTTGCGGCTTTGCTAAGTTCTTCACGTGCACCAGTTACGCCGTAAACAGATACTAAGTAAAGAAAGCCTTTTGTCTTCTCAATAATCTTCTTGATTCTTTCGTTGCTTGAGGCAGGCGAGGCTAAAAAGATTGTAGCTATATCATAAGCTCTTGCTGCTTTTATCAGTGCATCACTTTCTTCAATTGGCAGGTCAGGGACAATAATCCCGTCTACGCCCACAGCGCTTGCCCTTTTAACGAATTGCTCTTCACCGAAATTGAAAATAATGTTGTAGTAGGTCATAATTGCAATTGGAATATCTGATTCTTTTCTTATTGTTTTTACTAGCTCCAGAACTTTTTCAGGAGTAGTACCGCTTTCAAAAGCTCTTAAATCTGCAAGCTGAATTGTAGCACCATCTGCAATAGGGTCTGAGAAAGGTATTCCTAGCTCTATAATATCTGCTCCAGCCCTTTCTAAAGCAAGTACATATTCTAAAGTTTTGCTCAAATTAGTGTCTCCAGCCATTAAGTATATTATAAGTTCATTTTTCTTTAATATACCCACCTCTTTATAACACTTTTGCACTTTATAGTACACTTCTGTACTTCAAAGTTAGATTTAAGTATCATTTAGAATATTTTTATGTTAATGTGGTCTATGATAGCTCAGAATTTCAAAAACCTGCCTGCAGAGTCAAAAGTAGCAAGGCTCCTTTTTAGCTACGGGCTTTGCTTGAAGGGAGATAAAATTTACTGTGGAAGGATAAAGCTGGCGGATACAGCAATTGCAAAGGCTTGCGGTGTAGATAGACGTGCAGTAAGCGCCACAATTCAAACAATTCAGAAGAACAGAGAGCTAAAAGAAATATTTTCTAGGCTTTTGCCTACTTCTTATTTAAAAGATGTGGCTCCTTTGATGGGCTGGGGAGTTTTGGAAATAGTAGCTACAGATGCTCGTCTGCCAGGAATACTAGCTGGTGTAGCTGGCGTTATTGCAAACTCTAAAATTTCAGTTAGGCAGGCAATAGTTGGTCATCCTGAACTTATAGAAGAAGAGCATCTCTTTATCATAACAGAAAAACCTATTCCAGGCAAAATAATACCTAATATAAGAAGCGTTAAAGGTGTAAAATCTGTAATTATACATTAAAAAATATGGCGAAAACGGTAGTTGGTGTTTTGGGCTGTACAGGGCTTGTAGGACAGCGCTTCGTTCAATTGCTCGCAGAGCATCCTTATTTTGAATTAGAATTTCTAGCAGCCTCGGAAAAATCTACAGGCAAGAGCTACGGTAGTTTAAGCAAATGGCTGTTAGATACTACTATTCCTGAAAATTTAAAAAATTTAAAAGTTAAAAATTTAGAAGATGTTGATAAAAGCGAAGCTGAGTTACTATTTAGTGCACTACCTGCAGAAATAGCGAAAGAAGTAGAATTAAAATATGCTAAAAAAGGGTTTAAAATATTCTCAAATACTTCCGCGTTCAGAATGCATTCTCAGGTTCCTATCCTAGTGCCTGAAGTCAATCCTGAGCATTTAGAGCTTGTTAAATATTGGGAAAAAGGTTTTATTGTAACGAATCCAAACTGCACTACCGCAGGCTTAGTGCTTGGATTAAAACCACTAATGGAATTTGGAATTAAAAATGTTGTAGTAAGTACTTATCAAGCTCTCTCAGGCGCAGGCTATCCAGGAGTAGCTTCTTTAGATATTTTAGGCAATGTGATACCTTTCATAGAGGAGGAGGAAGAGAAAGTAGAGCGGGAGAGCAAAAAGATTCTTGGTAAGCTTAAAAATAAAAAAATTTTATATGCTGAATTTGAAGTAACGGCAAGCTGTGCTAGAGTACCTGTAAGAGATGGCCATTTAGAGAGCGTTGTTGTAGAGCTGGAAAAAGATTTAGAGCTTGATGACATTAAAAAGGCATTCTCGCAATTTAGAGCTTTGCCTCAGAAGTTGAAACTGCCAACTGCACCTCAAAAACCAATAATTGTTTTAAATGCTGCAAATAGACCTCAGCCTGCTTTGGATGCTTATGCAGGGGAGCCAAATCGAGCCAGAGGGATGGCTGTAAGTATAGGGAGATTGAAGAAAATTGGCAGAAAAATAAGATTCTTCTTGCTTTCTCATAACACTATCAGAGGCGCTGCAGGCTGCTCTTTGCTCAATGCAGAGCTAGCGCTGAAGGAAGGATATTTGTGAATAAGAAAACTTTTAATATTACCAAACAAATGGACTTTTGCTAATGGTAAAGCTCAAAAATATTGTTACTAAGGAGACTTTTCGTAAGGCGGCAGACAAAGAATTTATCATGGAAACCCTAACTGACGAAACTCTAGAGCCTCATCTCTATTTGGCAATTCTTATAATTATTGTGATTATCGTATCCTTAATTATTGCGCTAATAGGTATTTAGTACAATTTAAAATTATTTTTTCGCTAGCGCCCAAATAGTTCTCGAATTTAAGTAGCTCATCCAATTCTTTCTGACTAAGTAAAGATCTTATTTTTTTGCTCTTCATTACTGCTTTCTTGAAGTCTTTTTCTAACGAGCATTTTCTAAGCTCTTCATAAGCATCGAAGCGCGGCAGCCCTTTCTTTACCAGCGCTAAGGTTAGAGCTTCACTCATAATTTCAGGATGCTCTTCTAAATTCTTTCTCATTCTGTCAGGAAATACTAGAAGGTTATCAAAAACGTCAATACAGTCTTTCAAAATTTCATCTGTTAAAATAAAGGAATGCGGTATAATAAAGCGCTCTGCAGATGAATTAGTTAAATCTCTCTCGTGCCATTGAATTGCAGACTCAAAGCAAGGTATAATAAAAGTTCTTACTATTCTTGCAAGTCCGCAAATCTTCTCGCAAGTTATAGGGTTCCTTTTCTGAGCCATTGTAGAAGAGCCTATTTGCCCTTTACCAAAAGCTTCAGCTACTTCCATTATTTCGCTCCTCTGCAAATTCCTTATTTCAGTTGCGAATTTTTCTAAACTTGTTGCAATGTTAGCTAGTAAGGAGATAATTTCTATATAGCGATCGCGCTGAACTATCTGGGTACTGGCTTGCTCGATACCGAGACCAAGCTTCCTCATTACAAAATCTTGTATTTCAAGAGCCTTTTCGCCTAAGCCAGCACCACTACCTACGGCACCGCTAAGCTTGCCAACCACCGCTCTTTTTTCGCACTCCTTTAGTCTATCTAAATGGCGCTGAACCTCGGTTGCGAAAACAATAATTTTCAATCCTAAAGTTATAGGCAAAGCTGCTTGCCCATGAGTTCTACCAAGCATTATTGTAGATTTGTGCTTGTTTGCAAGCTTAATTAAAGAGTTGCGTAACTCTGTTAAATCTTTTTCTATAATCTTCAGAGCTTCTTTTAACTGCAATGCATTTGCAGTATCTACAATATCGTAGGAAGTAGCTCCTAAATGAACTGCTCTGCCTCCTTTGCCGCATTGCTCAGAAAGCGCTTTTACTAAAGCCATAATATCATGCTTAGTCTCTTTCTCTATCTCTTTTACCCTCTCTAATTTAACAAATTTAAGCGAGGCTTTTTTTGAAATTGTTTCTGCATCTTTTTTAGAGATATTGCCATAATGGGCGTGCGCTTGGGCAAGGGCACTTTCCACGTCGAGCAAATACTGCAACTTTCGCTCTTCAGTAAATAAAGCCTTCATTTCTTCTCTACCGTATCTAAATTCTAATGGGCATATCATACTAATCATCAGAACAAGTATTGGAAAGGGAAATATTAATATTGATGGCATACAATATTATTAATGGCACCTAGAAAGATGGGTCCCCAGACAACTTTACAGACGTGACGTCGTAGGATGAGTTTGGAACAACCCAGGTGCCAAACACCCCGGCGAGGGTTAAGAGGATAGAAAAAATGATATTCTCTGTTACCGCCGGGGAACACATCACCTGTACATGGTAAAAAAGTTATCTTCTAAATCTTACACTCAAGAGCAGCTTGAGGAGCTTGAGGCGTTACTCGAGAATTTAATGGCGTTAAATATATCAGTACCTGTAGTTGTAGAAGGTAGGAAAGACGAGCTAGCACTTAGAGCCCTAGGCCTAGAAGGCGAGATCATAAAAATAGCTCCCCTTCCTTTACCTACTTTTTGCGAAAGAATAGCTCAGCGATGTGGCGAGGTTTTGATATTAACAGATTGGGACAGGAAAGGCGGCATTCTTTGCAGGCAGTTGAAAAATTTTTTAGAAGTCAATGGAGTTAAATACAACGATAAAATAAGGGAAAAGCTTGTAAAATATGTTAGGAAAGAAATAAAAGATGTAGAGGGACTCGTTGCATTTTTAAATAATATTCGTAGCAGAGTAACTCTAAAGCCCAGACAAAGAAGCCAAGCTAATGATTTCATTGCAGGATTGGTATGAACATTCTTCAAGTCCATAACACAGCTAACATTCCTCAGCTACTTGCTAAAACTCTACGAAAATTAGGCGTTAACTGCGATTTTTTTTTGAATCTACGGCTGAAGCGGACGTTAGAAATTATGGTATTGTTCATGGACATTATGCGTTAAACAAATCAACGATCAAAGCAAGCTTCCGGCTTAGCTCTAAGGTTAGCTCGTAAATTTCTATACAAACTCGATTTGTTCATCTTTGTAAGCAAACGCTTTTGTTTTTTTCAAACTTCTGTTGTACCTTCTGATTGCTTTTGCATTCCTAAAGTCCTTCACTAGATCCGGCATAGCGTAGAGACCATTTACGCCAACAAATATTTGCATTTTTTTTACCTCTCTTTTTTGCCTCTTATGGCTATTTCTACACCGATAGCTTACGCTATCAATGCTAAATTTTGAAACATCCAAAATTTTAAGAGAGCATACGCTAATATAATCCCACCAGATTGGTGGGACGCGTAGCTCTCTTAGGGAAGACTAGAAATCCTCCCGCTACGCGTTCTGTAAAAACGGTCTCAAAAAAGATTAAATTTCTGGCTTTAAGGCTCTAAAAATCAGAAAATTTCACCAACACGGAATGTTCCGCACACAGAAAATCTAAAAATATAAACTCAGATTAAGTGAAAGACTAAAAATCGCTTAATTGTGCAACAAAGCAGATTTCGCGTGAATATTTTACTGATCTGATAAAATTCGATCGTAATTTTTAGCCCTTCGTCCAAACTTATTTTCGGCTCCCAGCCAAGTAATTTCTGTGCTTTGCTTATATCAGGTTTCCTTCGTAGAGGTTCATCTTTAGGCAATGCTGCAAATACAATCTTTGAGTTTGTGTTTGTGAGTTCTTTGACTTTATTTGCAAGCTCTAGAATTGTTATCTCTTTTGGGTTACCAAGATTTACAATTCGATCTTCTTCAGAATTAATTTTTTCAGCTTGCATCATTCGGTAGATCCCTTCTATCAGATCAGAGACATAGCAAAAACTTCTTGTCTGAACGCCATTTCCATATACAGTGATTGGCTTATTACTCAGTGCTTGAACGATAAAATTAGATACAACTCTACCATCATCTTCTCTCATTCTCGGCCCGTAAGTATTGAAGATCCTTACAATTCTCACATCCGAATTATACTTTCTGAAGTAGCTCATACACAGCGCTTCTCCAAACCTCTTGCTTTCATCATAACAACTCCTTATACCTATGGGATTTACATTGCCCCAATAACTTTCTTTCTGAGGATGCTCTTTTGGATTGCCGTAAACCTCGCTACTAGATGCAAACAGAAATTTTGCTTTTTTCTCTTTTGCTAAATTAAGCATATTATAAGTACCTAGACTATTCGTGAGTAATATTTCAATAGGATGTTTAGGAAAATCTACAGGCGAGGCTCTTGAAGCTAAATGATAAATCTCGTTAATTTCTTCTTTTATTTTTAGTGGTTTTGTAATATCATGATTGATAAATTTAAAATTTTTATTTTTGATCAAATGTTCGATGTTTTCTTCTCTTCCGCTTCCTAAATTATCTACACAAATTACTCTTCTATTTTTTTCTATAAGGTAGTCACACAAATGAGAGCCCAAGAAACCTGCGCCGCCAGTTACCAAAGCAGTTACAATCTTCTTTTCTGTCATATGTTCACTACAAAGATTTTACAATATACTTTAATTTTTCCAATGCTATTTTAAATCCCAATCCGTCATTTTCATATCCGTTCTCTATCTCAGGTACTATTCCTATACCAGAAGGTAGCTCTTTCATAATTCTAAAATCAATATCACCAATTCCTATCTGCAATCCTTCATGATAAGGCGCTCTTGCATCTGAAACATGTATATGTTTAATATAATTTTTGAGCTGGTCTGTCATATAATTAAGTTTATCATTACCGCCTTCTTTTGTAGAGAGATACGCATGACATAAATCAAATGTTATGCCTTCTATTTCATCTATAAGTTCGGTAAAATCGGTTGCTTCGACGCAAATATGGCTTTTGGCTAACTTGCCGTTTTCAAGCCAGTAAAACCAAGGCATGTTTTCAAGCCAGAAATGCTTGTAGTTTAATTCTGATAAAGATTTTTTTAAATTTTTTAGTAATTGCGATTTATCTAATGGTTTTAGGGAAATACCGCCTGGATGGATAATAATATGCTTTATACCTAACTGCTCTGCAAAATTTATTGTTTCCTGCAATGCTTTTATACTCTTATTGCGCAACGCAACATCAGTACTAGCAATATCTACAAGAAAATCTTCGTAATACTCAGGAGCGTGCACAACAGCATTTACATTGTAATTCTCCAAAACACCAGTAAATATTTCTATCGTCTTATCATTATACTCAATAAGGTCTCTCTTACCTATAAAAATCTCAACTAAATCAACATTTAATTTTAGCATTGTATAGACATCATACCAGCCTGCTTTCACTCCGAACAAGAAGCTCATAATTTCTCAGCAAGAAATTTTTTCAGTTCTTCTCTAAATTCTTCTCTATCAAATGCAAACTCAATAGTAGTTTTCAGCCAGTCCATTTTGTTGCCTAAATCATATCTTTTGCCGATAAATTCGTAAGCATATATCTTCTGCTTCTTTCCTAAAATTTTTAATGCATCAGTAAGCTGAATTTCATTGTTTTTTCCGGGTGGCGTATCCTCTATACAACCAAATATTTCTGGTGTAAGTATATACCTGCCTAAAATACCCAAATTTGAAGGAGCTTCTTGAGGCTTTGGCTTTTCAACCAAATCTATAACCTCATATATCGGCCCTTTATTCGGTTTCGGCTTGATTATACCATAAGTTTCAATTTTATCTTCAGGTACTTTCTCAACTGCGATTATCGAGCTTTTATATTTTTCATATACTTCGATTAATTGTTCGGTGCACGGCACATCTGATATTACGATATCATCTCCAAGCAAAACAGCAAAAGGCTCTTTACCGATAAATTCTTTAGCGCAAAGAATTGCATCTCCTAAGCCGCGTTGCTCTTTCTGCCTTACATAATGAATATTCGCAAGATTAGAAATTCTCTGAACTTCTTTCAGCTCCTCTTCTTTACCATCCCTCCTTAGAATATGCTCAAGCTCAAAAGACTTATCAAAATGGTCTTCAATTGCTCTTTTACCTCTCCCCGTCACTATAATAATATCTTTTATTCCACTTGCTACTGCTTCTTCAACTACATATTGAATAGCAGGTTTATCAACTAAAGGTAGCATTTCTTTTGGCTGAGCTTTAGTTGCAGGCAGAAACCTTGTTCCTAAGCCTGCTGCTGGAATTACTGCCCTCATATCAAATGAGAAATAGGTTTTTAAGTATTTTATTATTGCTTCTTTTTAGAAGGAGAGTGTCAACTTAACACCTCCTTTATCCAATAGTTAGTAAAACCAGTGAAAGC